>JACAFC010000177.1 GCA_013388515.1 Ignavibacteriaceae bacterium
CGCTCTCCCAACTGAGCTACAGCCCCAAATAACAAATTAGTATTACACAGATCATTGTTTTTGTCATATTGAGCGAAGCGAAATATCTCAAAGTTATTTAAGATAGTAAGCTTTGAGATTCTTCACTCCTGCCTTGCGGCAAGTCGTTCAGAATGACATTCGTAAATAACATCACTTATTACTATTCCTCTGCACGATTAGTTGCAGCCGGCGGCAATGTTTTGCTTGCTTTCGCACCAAGTTCTTTTATTTTCTCGACACTGGAAATTAAATTTCCTCTTCCCTCATGTATTTTCTTCATTGCATTTTCGTAACTGTCTTTTGCTGAATCCATTTTTTTTCCAACATCAACAAGGTCGTTATAAAAATTAACAAATTTATCATATAAACTACCAGCCTGCCGCGCAATCTCTAATGCATTCTTATTTTGATTTTCCTGACGCCAAATGCTGGCAATCGTTCTTAACGTTGCGAGTAAAGTTGAGGGACTAACTATCACAATGTTTTGCTCAAATGCATCATTAAATATTTCCGGATCTTGCTGAACAGCCAATGCAAAGGCCGGTTCAATCGGCATGAACATTAAAACAAAGTCCAAGCTTTCAAGCTGATAAAGATTTTGATAATTCTTGCTCGCTAAATTCTTAATATGGCTTCGTATCGAAATATTGTGATCTCTCAATGCAAGCTGTTGATCTTTTTCATTTTCGGAGGAAATGAATTTTTCATATCCAATTAGGGAAACCTTTGAGTCAATGATAATGCTTTTGTTTTCGGGAAGTTTAATTATAACATCTGGTTGATATCTTTTCCCGGATTCTGCAGTCAAGCTTTCCTGAACAACATACTCTCTTCCTTTAACAAGCCCGGATTTTTCGAGTATGCTTTCGAGAATAAATTCTCCCCAGTTTCCTTGAGTTTTAGTTTGTCCTTTTAATGCTTCTGTTAAATTCTTTGCTTCCTTGGTTATCTCTTGATTCATATCCTTAAGCATCTGAAGCTGCTGCCTGAGTGAGGCGTGTCTATCAATATTTTCTTTGTTGCTTTCTTCAACTTTCTTTTCAAAATCTTTAATTTTTTCCTTTAATGGATCAAGAATCTGTGAAAGATTAGTCTTGTTGGTTTCTGTAAATGCTTTCCCTTTTTCTTCAAAGATTTTGTTGGCAAGATTCTCAAACTCCTTTGTAAACTTTTCTTGAAGCTGTTCAATTTCGCCTTTTTGTTCGGTAAGTTTTTGTTGGAGGTTCGCGTAGTCTGATTTCAATGATGAAAGTGAGTTGTTCAGTTCAACAACTTTCTCTCTCTCACCCCTTAGTTCAATCGCTTGGCTTTCTTTGTCCTTTTCCAAAAGACTGCTTCGCTCAAGCAGCTTGCTGTTATCATTGCTTAGGTCTTTTAATTTTGATGAGAGAAAAAACCAAGCAACAACAAATCCAACTATTAAACCGATAATTGCTAATAATATTTCCATCTAAAATCCTTAAAAATTATTTCACGCAAAGACGCGAAGTCGCAAAGAATTATAAGTTGTTTACAATTCTTTTAATTCCGTCTTTGATTAAAGCTTCATTAAAGTTCACTAATAATCCTAATTTTAATCCGGTTAATTTTAAATATGTTAAAAGTTGTTTGGAATGTACTGGTGCTATAGCATCAATTGATTTTAATTCAATAATAACTTTATTCTCAACTATTATATCCGCTCTAAATCCTAATTCCATTTTTAAATTATCATAAACTACCGAAATTCCTTTTTGTCTATCAATATACAATCCTCTTTTATTCAATTCATACGATAAAACTTCTTCATATACAGACTCTAATAATCCAGGGCCTAATTGATTATGAACTTTAAAACAACAATCAACAACTATTTTAGATATTTCATTCTCATTCATTTCTTACTTCGCGGCTTGGCGTCTTTGCGTGAAATGTAATTACTCAAGTGTTCCCACCGATTTCTCCACCTCCTCAAGTATCTCGCAAGACTTCACTAGTTCCTTCATCTTGTTATGATCAGGGAAGAGCGGGCGGTCAACGTCCAAAAACTCAACATGCTTACGAATGACTTTTTTCGCTTTTGCAACACCAACACCGGGTTTATGCTCACGAAAATCGAGAGCTTGAGCCGCAGCCATAAATTCAATTCCCAAAACTCCATAAGCATTATCAAGAATTTTTTCATTCTTCAGAGCAGTATTCATTCCCATAGAAACAAAATCCTCTTGATCAGCAGCAGCAGGTATAGATTGAATCGACGCGGGCATTGATAATATTCTTTGTTCAACTATCATCATATCGGCTGTGTACTGACTAAGCATCAGCCCCGAAAACATACCAGCACCTTTTGTAAGGAATGCCGGAAGTCCAACACTCAACGCTGGATTGTTCAATCGATTCATTCTTCTTTCTGAAAGAACGCTAACCATTGTTACTGCTGCACCAACCATATCCATTGGGAGAGAAACAGGACTGCCCTGAAAGTTTGCACCAGTTAAAGTCAACTTGTCTTCGGGAATAAAAATTGGATTATCACCGACACCATTCAACTCTGTTTCAATTTGCTTTTTTGCAAATGCAACTGCGTCATGAGCTGTACCAATTACTTGAGGAGTTGAACGCATTGAGTAGGCGTCTTGAACTTTCTGTTTAATTTTTCCGGTAAGAAGATCACTTCCTTCAATACATTTTTTAATTGCGACTGAACTTCGAACAGCGCCAGGGAATCCTCTCAATTTGTGAAGCCGAACATCATAAGGTTTCATATTTGCATGAAGTGCTTCAAGAGTCATAGCAGCAGCAATTTCAGCTTGTTTCAACCATCGATTGATATCGTAAAGATGCAAGCCGCTCATTGCTGTAATAAAGTTTGAACCGTTAATTGTTGCAAGCCCGTCTCGTGCTTGTAATCCGGGAATTTTAATTCCAGCTTTTTCGAACGCAATTTTTCCCGGCAATCTTTCTCCATTATAAAATGCTTCACCTTCGCCCATGAGTGTTAAAGCTAACTGAGCCATTGGAGCTAAATCTCCGCAAGCACCAACCGATCCCTTTTCACAAACAACTGGAACGACATCTTTGTTTAGCATTTCAACTAAGGTTAGAGTTATTTCCGGTCTGCATCCCGAGTTGCCGTGTGCATGAACATTTATTCTTCCCGCGATTGCACCGCGAACGTATTCAATTGGCATTGGTTCGCCAATTCCAGCAGCATGATTGTAAATAAGATATTTCTGAAAATCTTTTACTTGTTCATCATTTAGAACAACTTCTGAAAATTCACCAATCCCAGTATTTGTTCCATACATTATTTCCTTTGCAGCAAGCTTTTGTTCAAGCATTGTGCGGCAGATTTTTATTCTCTCAAGTGCTTCTTTACTTAATTCTACTTTTTCCTTGTGACGGGCAATTTGAACTAGTTTTTCAACAGTAAGATTTGAACCATCTAAAACGATCGACATTTACGTTCTCCAAAAAGAAATGAAAAATTGTGAAGTGAAATTTAAGAATTAACGGTGAGAAATAGGAAGCTGGTTATCGATTGCCGATTCTGGAGATTAAATATCCAATCCTGGATAACAGACAAAGGGCCTAGCTATTTGAGGTCTCTAATCAAATTCTTAATCTTTTCCGCATTGGCACGGTTTGTTTTATAAGTTATATGTATTGCATCTTCAGAATACTTTGTTGAAAGCACTTTTGCAAGTGAGTGTATCTTAGAAGCAAACTTCGAATTATGAATATCTATTTCAATCGTATCATGCACAAAACTTTGTTCAATTATTTCAATCAGATTTTTTTCTAACGCAGAAATATTAATTCCACGTTCTGCAGAAATGATAACTGAATTTTCGTACCTATTTCTAACGAATTCAATTTTACTTTTATCTTTTACAATATCAACCTTATTAAAAACTTTCAGTGCGGTTTTATCTTTGCAGCCAAGCTCTGCCAGTGTTTCTTCCACAACTTCAATATGGTCTGTAAAATATTGATGCGCTAAGTCCACTACATGAAGAATTATATCGGCATTTCTGACATCATTAAGCGTACTTTTAAATGAAGCAACTAAATGATGAGGCAGCTTTCGAATAAATCCAACTGTATCACTTAACAATAATTTTTGCTTGTTGAGATTATAAATTCTCGTGGTAGAATCAAGAGTTGCAAAAAGTTTATCCTCAGCGAATACATCAGACTTTGTAAGCAAATTAAATAAAGTAGATTTGCCAGCATTCGTATAACCAACCAAAGAAATTTTTGTAATATCAATTCTGCCGCTGCTTTGAATTTCTCTTTCAGATTCAATTTTTTGCAGTTTTTCTTTTAGATGACTAATTCGATTTCGGATTATTCTGCGGTCGGTTTCAATTTGCGTTTCACCAGGACCTTTAGTTCCGATACCGCCGTATTGTTTCGAAAGGTGAGTCCATGCGCGTGTTAATCTTGGCAAAAGATATTGAAGCTGTGCAAGCTCGACTTGCGTTTTTGCTTCTTTAGTTTTTGCACGCGAAGCAAAAATGTCGAGTATCAGTCCGCTTCTATCTACAATTTTTCTGTTGATGAGCCGTTCAAGATTTCTTACCTGCACAGCAGAAAGATCATCGTCAAAAATTACAAGATCTATGTCGTTAATCTCAACTAATGATGCGAGTTCTTCGGCTTTACCTTTGCCAATGTAGAAAGCAGGGTCTTGCGAATATTTATCTTGAATAATTTTAATTACAGTTTCGGCTCCGGCAGTAATCGCCAATTCCTCAAGCTCATCGAGATGCTCTTCCACCATTTCACGCTTGATTTCTTTAGTGTTAAGAGCAACTAAAATTGCCCGTTCGATAGTTTTATTTTGAATATCAATCATCATTGTTTATTAAATACACTTAACATACAAATCAAATAGCCACGACCTTCAGGTCGTGGTAAAGAAATCCACTCCGATTTCAGGTTTTAACCACTATAAATTTTGGGCGAAAGCCCACTCATATTAGGTTATTCTAATCCCCGACATACCCGTCTCACCTCGGTGAGTCGAGGTGGAAATGTCGGTGCTACTAAGGAAAAATTCAAATTCACAAAAATCATTTGCTCATTTCAACTAAATCTTTTTTAGCACTGCGAGCAACCAGCATTTCTACAAATGCAAACAGCAATGCTATAATCAAAAAGTGCTTCCACAGTTCAGAACCAAATCTTGCTTTTAATACTGCATCGCCAATATTCTCTTCTCGATCTAAGAATAAAAGCTTGCCTTGAAAATTTATCTTGCTTAAATAATTCTCAACATCTTGTTTCTCGAGGTATTGAGTTTTTGATTCCATTGGATCTGCATTTACTGAAATCTGATCGAATACTTTTGAACTCGAAAGGATTTTATAATTTCCAATCAAATTTGATTTATCATACTTCACAACTGTATTTGCAGCACTTTCATCTAAGGGAATAAATTCGTCAGTATTGTCCGGTCTGAGCACTTTTAACTGCGAAACACTTCTTCCACGTAAATCAATATCAAAATCATCCCCGGCAAGTATATTCATTTCACTTTTATCTTTTGAAGCAAGATAGAGTACTGATTTATTCATGAGCGGAACAAAAATGCTTTTGAGCGGAAAGTTACTCCAGCTTAAAACCGGTGCTGAATTCATTAAGAATATTTTGCCGTCTTTAATTCTATACTCAGCAAGAAACGAAGAGCCGTCTTGAAGTGTGATGATGTTACGCCCTTTACCTTGTGTACTTATTTTGAAATAAGAAAATATATCCGGCGATTCGATTTTAGTTTTTTCTTTATTAGTAAAAATATTCTGGAAAACAGGATGATTGATATCAGTTGTTTCAAATAAAACCGAATTGGTTTGATCTCCAGCTTTGCCAACTAATGTTGTTGGAGTGGAGAGACCAATCTCATCTAGCATTTTTTGAAATGCTGCTAAAGTTGTTCTTGAACCTGGAGCGAGGAACAAGCTGCCGTTGTTTAAAGAATACTCCCTCAATTTATTCCAAGCATTTAGATTTTGAGAACCGATTATCAGCACAACTTCATAACGCTTCAAATCGTATGCAGAAAGTTCGCTTAGATTTTTTTCCGTAATGCCGAACGTATTTTGATTTTCAATCGCAGTTAAGGCAAGTTCAATAAAACGTGAATCCGCTGCATCGTCTGTGAAAATTATTATTGGAATCTTGGCGGGAATAAAAACGCTTGTGTATCTCCGGTTATCATGAAGAATTTCATCATCTTCAATTTCTGCAAAAACATTTACAAATCCAGAAGACTTCACTAAAGCATCTATAGTTAATTGCTTTGATTCTCCAGCGTTAATGTTTGCACTTACTTGTGCACTTCTTTCGTTATCAACAAACAGAGAGACAATAACGTTATCAACATTTTGGTTTGAATAATTGGTTACAGTTATTGTGAAGTTAACCGGTTTATCTTTTTCAAAAATCTGTGTATTCACTTTAAGGTTGTCAACTCCAATGTTATAAACATCTTTACCGGAATAATTCACAGCATAAATTCTAACGTTCTCATATAATATCGAGCTGAAGTCGCTTAAAGTTTTTTCATCAGCTAATCTTCCCGATTGAAAATCCGAAAGAATATAAATTTCTTTGTTGAAATTTTTTGATTGTGAAAGAACCTGAACAGCTTTAGTGATTGAGTTGTGGAGTAAACTTGATTGATAAGATGGTTCGATTGCATCAATTGATTTTTGAATGTCAACAATACTTTTCGAAAGGTTTACATTTTTTTTGTCTGATTGAGAAACTTGAATTACAGCAACTTCATCACCTTCTTGAAAATTTTTGAGCAGATTTTTTGCGGCGGCTTTTGCTTGATTAAGCAGCGAACCGTTATTATCAATCACACTCATACTGAAGGTGTCATCAATTATCAATACTGCCGTTGTTTTTGCAGCTGAGGTTGTTCCACCGATTGCTATACCTTTTAAAGTTGGCCGTGCAAATGCAAACACTAAAAACAAAATGATTAGAACACGAAGTGCAAGTAGAATCCACTGCTTAAGCTTTATTTTTCTAATCTTGTTTTTTTGAAGTTCTTTCAGAAAAGCAAGCGTGCTGAACTCTATCTTTTTCAGTTTTCGCAAATTGAAAAGATGAATCAAAATCGGAACTGAAGCGGCTATAAGTCCAAATAAAACTGCGGGATTAAGAAATGTCATTCACAACCTATAAAACGTCCTATTAAAGATGAGGTTCACCTTTAAGGTGAACCTCATCTCAACCAAAAATTTACTTTTGCGATGCAGCAATCAAATTAAGCGCGCTGCCTGCTTTGAACCATTTTATTTGGGCTTCATTAAAGGAATGATTTAATAGAATTTCTTCGCTCGAACCGTCCTTATGCTTTAATATCATCTTCACAGGTTTTTCCGGAGTTAATTCGGATACTTTTAATGTAACCCTATCATCTTCTTTTATTTTATCATAATCTGCCGGATTAGCAAAGGTAAGCGGCAGCATTCCTTGTTTCTTCAAATTAGTTTCATGAATTCTAGCAAAGCTTTTTACAATTATTGCTTTACCACCAAGAAATCTTGGCTCCATTGCGGCATGTTCACGGCTTGAACCTTCGCCGTAATTTTCATCTCCAACAACTACCCAGCCAGTTCCTCTTGCTTTATAATCGCGAGCAACTTCGGGAACAGATTTTAATTCTCCCGAAAAAATATTTTTGACTTTTCCTGTTTCATTGTTGTATGCATTCAACGCACCTATAAACATGTTGTTAGAAATATTATCAAGATGTCCGCGATATTTTAACCAAGGACCAGCCATCGAAATATGATCGGTCGTACATTTTCCCTTTGCTTTCAGAAGTATAGGTAAATCAACGAAATCCTTTCCATCCCATGGTTCAAAAGGTTTTAAGAGTTGAAGTCTTTCGCTGTCTGGTTTTACTTTTACTTCTACCTTGTCGCCATCTTTTGACGGAGCAACAAATCCGCTTTCGCCTTTATCAAATCCATTAGGAGGAAGTTCTTCACCTTTTGGAGGATCAAGCTTAATTTTCTCACCTCTGTCGTTTTCAATTTCATCTGTCATTGGATTGAATGATAATCTTCCCGCAATTGCAAGCGCAGTTGTGACTTCCGGACTGGCAACAAAAGCTAAAGTTTCCGGATTGCCATCATTTCTCTTTGCAAAGTTTCTGTTGAAAGAGGTTACAATTGTATTTCTTTCTCCCGTTTTTACATCCATTCTTTTCCACATACCTATGCAAGGTCCGCAAGCATTAGCCAAAATCAATCCGCCAAATTCTTCCAGAGTTTTTAACTGTCCGTCTCGTTCAATTGTTGCTCTCACCTGCTCAGAACCGGGAGTAATTGTGAATTGTGATTTTGCTTTTAATCCTTTTGCTAAAGCTTGTTTCGCAATATTGGCAGAACGATCAATATCTTCATAGCTAGAATTTGTACAGCTTCCAATCAATGCAACTTTTATCGTATCGGGATAATCGTTTTCCTTAACAGCTTTTTTCAACTGGGAAAGAGGCCAAGCTTTATCAGGCGTGAATGGTCCGTTAAGATGCGGTTCAAGCTTATTCAAATCAATTTCAATTACCTGATCATAAAATTTTTCCGGATTTGCAAGGACTTCCTTATCGACTGCAAGTTCATCGGCAAGCCCTTCGGCTAAAGCAGCTACATCGGCTCTTCCGGTTATTCGCAAGTAAGCAGCCATCTTTTCATTAAAAGGAAAAACTGAAGTTGTTGCACCGATTTCGGCTCCCATATTACATATTGTTCCTTTCCCGGTGCAAGAAATTGTTCCTGCACCTTCTCCAAAATATTCTACAATTGCACCGGTGCCGCCTTTAACAGTAAGAATGCCGGCTAATTTTAGGATAACATCTTTTGGAGAAGTCCAACCCGATAGTTTGCCGGAGAGTTTAACACCAATAATTTTAGGCCATTTGAGTTCCCAGGGCATACCTGCCATAACATCAACGGCATCAGCACCGCCAACGCCTATGGCAATCATTCCAAGTCCGCCTGCATTAGGTGTGTGCGAATCTGTACCAATCATCATTCCGCCGGGGAAAGCATAATTTTCCAACACCACTTGATGAATAATTCCTGCACCTGGTTTCCAAAAACCAATTCCATATTTCTGGGAGATACTTTCAAGAAAATCATATACTTCTTTATTTTCTTCATTGGCTCGCAGCAAATCATCTTTAGCACCAACTTGTGCTTGAATCAAGTGATCGCAATGAACTGTTGAAGGAACAGCAGTTGTTTTTCTTCCGGCAGACATAAATTGCAGTAACGCCATTTGAGCAGTTGCATCTTGCATTGCAACTCTATCGGGAGCTAACTCTGCATAATCTTTTCCTCGCTTAAGTTCTTTTGCAGCAGATTCCCATAAATGAATGTAAAGAATTTTTTCGGCGTAGGTTAACGGACGGTTAAGCACTTTTCTAACTTGAAGTAATTTCTTCCTATAAGTTTCAAAGTGCTTTTTTATCATATCAAAATTGGACGTCATGCTTGTACCTTATTTTTACTGTTTTAAAATTTTATCTGTAATGTTTACTATAATTAAATTAACAAAAACTCAATAAACTTGCTTACGTTGTTTCAATTTGTGTTTATTAGTAATGGCAGTTGTTTTGATGTTAAATTATGATGAAAATGTGATAGCTGCACTGCTATTTGTTAGAAATTGGTTGATAGGTTAGGTAATTATGAATAGTTTATCAATTCTCATAGTCGATGATGACAACACTTATTTAACACTTTTAAAAAGTATTTTGGTGGACGAAGGGTATACCAATATACTAACTCTAAGTAATCCTCATCAGGTTATCCAAACTATTCAAGATAAAAAAATTGATTTGGTGTTGTTAGATGTCCATATGCCTAATATGGATGGATTGGAAGTGCTTGACAATATTAAACATCAAAATCCTCATATACCAGTTATAATGGTAACTGCAGCAAATGATGTAGATATTGCTCTAAAAGCTATAAAACTAGGGGCATATGAATTTATATTAAAACCTGTTGACTCAACACGTCTTTTTTTAACTATTGAACGTGCTTTAGAAAATAAAATATTGAATCAAGAATTAGATTCGCTTCGGAGACCAACCGCCTCACAGCGCAAAAGACAACTTAGTTTCGAAGATATTATTACCAACGCACCTCAAATGCATAAGGTGTTCGACCTAATTGAAATTTATGCTCCAACTAATGAAACTGTTCTGATTACAGGTGAAACCGGCACAGGCAAAGACTTGGTAGCAAAAAAAATTCATGACCTATCATCTAGAAAAGACAAGGCATATGTCGTAGTTAATTTAGCATCAATAACTCCGAACTTATTTGAAAGCGAGCTGTTTGGTCATGAAAAAGGTTCTTTCACCGGCGCAACTAGCGAACGAATTGGATATTTTGAAACAGCAAATGGCGGAACAATTTTTCTGGATGAGATTGGCTAATTACCCAAAGAATTACAAGGAAAACTTTTAAGAGCAATTCAATATAACGAGATTTACAGAATAGGCAGCTCAAAACCAATTAAGCTTGATATAAGGATTATTACAGCAACAAATAAAGATCTTCTTGAAGCTGTAAATAAAAAAGAATTTAGAGCAGATTTGTACTACCGGTTAAACCGCGGGTATATCCACTTACCTCCTCTTCGCTCCAGAGGTGAAGATATTATTTTATTGGCAAATCACTTTCTGAAAGTCGGGCAAAAAATATACAACAAATCAATTCCGGGTTTTTCAAAGGAGATTGCTAAACGCTTAAAGAATTATGAATTCCCCGGAAATATTAGAGAGCTTGAGAACATAATTCTGCATACGGTAGCTCAAAGTACAAATGACAAGCCAATAACAGAAATGATTCTACCGGGCAGCAGCATGAACAATAATCTTCATAATTCAAATGGCGAGGATTTCCCAACGATTGAAGAATTAGTGCAAACCCATATCATTCGCGCAATTCAACAATCAAAAGGAAACACACAAAAAGCAGCTTACATTTTAGGTATCAGCGAAAGAACTTTACAACGAAGATTAAAAAAACTACGTAATTGATTGCTGTATGTCTATAAAAAGTGCAATCTTAATTCGAATCGATCCAATTTATAAAAATTCCACTTCTCAATTTCCTAATGCCATCAAAATTAATTCGAAATGTAATTTTGTAAGTGCATCATTATTAGAAAATATTTTGTTGAGGAAAAAAAGTATTTCAAGCAGGTAACAAATTCATTTTCATGTGTCATTTTTTTTGACACATCCTAAGACAGTCTCATTTTAAATTCTATTTTCGTTCGAAATAAATAAATAGAAATCTCATTTTAGTCTGCACAACATTTGATTTATTAGGGGCACGATTGTATTTGAAATCGGCATGTAAAAAAGTATTCTAAGATTATCAAATTTACTTGCCGTTTGATTTTTAGGATTTGCAAACTATGATGAAGGATTAGAGAGGATGAGTACAGGCCATACCATGCTATCTGTTGGGGCAATGTTGTTACTGTCAATTACAATATTAGGAATTAATGGGAAATTCTTGAATACAAGCACAGTATTATATAACACAAAATTCGGAGTACTTGCTGTATCACTTGGCACATCAATCATTGAGGAAGCAAACGGAAAAGCATTCGATCTTGCTGGATCTGAAGATGCGATAGTGGACCTTAGTCAATTAACTGGTCCTAGCAGTTTAGGTCCCGCCTCTGGCGAATATTATCCGAATTTTAATGACTTTGATGATTACAACTGGCTGCATAAAGTAGATTCGATTAAAATAAATTCCCAAACCTTTGCTGTTTTCACAATAGACTGCAGGGTTAATTATGTTTCAGAATCAAATCCTTCAAACATATCAAGTTTACGTACTTGGCATAAACGATTAGATGTTAGTGTAACGAGTCCGTCGATGAAAAATGCAGATAATAAACAAGATACTGTGAAGTTATCGTCTGTTTACAGCTATTGGCATTTTAGGTAGGAAGGGATAAAGATGGGTTTTAGTGATATTATTGATTTGGCGGGTTCTTTTTTAATTGGAGGATTGATTCTGCTTATTCTATTCAGAATGAATGGTGCAGCAGTAGAAAATGTTTACAACAATGGCGGAGAGCTGAGCTTGCAGCAAAATCTTTCAGTAACTGCAAAAGTGTTAGAAGACGATTTTAGAAAAATAGGTTACTGTTTGGATTGGAAAAAAATTCCCGATCCATCAAAGTCTATCCTTATGGCAGATTCCAATAGAATAAGATTCTTAACTGATGTGGATAATGGTTCGGGTCCCGACGGTGAAGTTGATACTCTTCTTTATGCCTTAGGTCCAACTTCTGAACTGGCAGTTACTCCTAATCCTAGAGATAGATTTCTTTATAGAATTATTAACAACGAAACACCTCGAGGCGTAAATCTTGGTGTTACTCAATTCAAACTTATTTACTTTGATGCTTTGGGCGACACAATCAATTACCCCATAGCTGTCCCGAGCGAAATTTATACTATTGAAATAAATCTTACAGTTGAAAATACAGCTGGTTATAATGAACAGTACTCATCTGCATTTTGGAGACAGATACGATTAGTGGCAAGAAATCTTAGAAATAGATAAGGATTAAATGATATGGCAGGTAAAGCAGCTTTGTTTTTAGTTGTTGGTTTCAGTTTGATATTCTTAGCTATAGGAAAAAACTTTGGAGGCTTATCCACAAGAGCAGTAGATAATCTTTCAGATTACTACACTGAAACAGTAGCTCACGATATTGCCGTAACAGGAGCCAACATGGCTGCAAACAGAATCTTTAAAGATCCCACTTGGACTGCAGGCTATGACAAGGTTAGTTATCAAAACGGCAAAATGAATGTTGAAATTGATGTAATTGATGCATTTAAAAATATCAGGCAAATTGTATCAACCGGAAGTTTTAACGGCTTAACTAATACTGTCACCGTAACTTTGCAGCCAAGCAAGTTTTCAAAGTTTGCATATTATTCAATTAACGAGGGAAGTTCCATTTACTGGATAACAAGTGACACTGTGTGGGGTCCTTTTCATACACAAGATTATTTACGCGTAAGCGGCAATCCATGCTTTTGGGGAAAAGCTACAACAAAAAGAAATGTTGTTAAAAATCCGAGCAGCAGTAAGCCGCGATTTTTTGGCGGCTTTGAAAAAGGAGTTGATCTCCCTCTTCCAACAGATGGCTTAACACCAATTGAAAATGCTGCTGATGCTGGAGGGCATAAATTCACGGGCCAAGATACTGTGTATCTCACTTTTGTATCCGATAGTATTAAAATAAAATATTCTTACAGCGGTGCTGTTTCAACTGTGCTGGCAGCAGACTTTGCGCCAAACGGAGTAATTTTTGCTAAGGATGCCGTTGTAAGATTAAAAGGAACAGTTAAAGGACAATATTCCGTTGCTGCTTCTGGTACTTCTCCTAAGGGGAGAATATATTTAGATGATAACATTGTTTATGAAACAGATCCCAGAGTTGATCCAACAAGTGAAGACATACTCGGCATTATTGCAAAAAATGAAATTTATGTAACTGACAATGCAGCAAATAATAGCAGTATTGATATTCATGGATCTATTTACAGCGAATCTAAAGGATTTGGAGCAGAGAACTACAGCACAAGACCAGTTAGCGGAAGCATAAACTTATTGGGAGGTATTGTTCAGAATACCAGGCAGGCAGTTGGTACATTCAGCGGCTCAACAATTAATCATGGATTTGCAAAAAGATACCGATATGATGATAGATTAATGTTTAGCTCACCGCCAATGTATCCAGGAACCGGCGCATTTGAAATTGTATCATGGTTAGAATAAAATTTTATTCTCAAAATGATTTTTTTATTGAAGATGAATTTGCAGTTGAATGAAAATATTACCGATAAAAATTTTTTCTCAAAATATTTTGTGCAGATTATTTTCCAATATCAAAACTAAAAACAGGTACAATAGTTGTACTAATACAAACACAGTTTTTTGATGTATTGAAATAAAAAATTTGGTCCCTCAAATGAATGATAAATGCTCAGATACCTATGATAAGGTAAGACAAACCAGAAGAGACCAGCTTATCGATCAATGCCTCCAAGCAGGAATGCCGGTAACTGGTGATGAGGACGAAGAAACATTAGAGATGTATGTAGAGATGGCTTATGATGATGAATGTATGGAGTTTGATGTTAATGAACTAGATTTTTGCACCGATGATGAATCTAATGAATCTTCAAATAAACAGACATCGATGTCAAAGAAAATCGTATCGCTCTTTATGTAAAGTTTCAGAAGAGGGACCACCAAATTGAGCCGCCGAAAGGCGGCTTTTATATTATATCCAGAAGATCATTTCTTATTAATAATAAAACCGCCGACTGCGGAACGATAAGCAGTTTTTCCTTTTCGAATTCAATTTCAAAAGCCTCTTTGCGCAGAAATATTGCTAAGTCTCCTTGTTTAGCTTGCAAAGGAATATATTTCACCTTTTCTTTGGATTCCTTCCAGGGCTCTTCGTCCATATTAGGTGCCGTTGGATAACCAGGCCCAACTTTAATTACATAACCGCTTTGTATTTTCTCTTTTTCAGAAACACCTGGAGGAAGATATAAACCACTTGCTGTTTTAGTACTGTCCTCTTCCGGGCGAATTAATACGCGGTCACCAACAACTATAAACTTTTCAATATTTTTTAAATTTATTGTCACGTTAGTTCATTAAAGTTATTTTTAACACCTAAATATATCAAAGTTTGCTGTTTTTTTAGAGGGCTAGATATCAATCTCTTTATTAAATTTTTTCGTTTGATAACATTTTATTTTATTTTGCAATTAGAATTAAATCATATCGATGTTAAAGAGCATGAATGATTTTTGGAATAAAAAATTTTCAACTGATGAATATATTTATGGAACAAAACCAAATGAATTTCTGAAAGATCAGTTAAGCAAACTTAAGCCTGCAAAAATACTTTTTGTGGGCGAAGGTGAAGGAAGAAATGCAGTTTATGCTGCTAAAATTGGCTGGCAAGTTGATGCAATAGATTCGAGTGATGTTGCAATGAATAAAGCTTTGAGTTTGGCTGTTCAGAATAATGTTTCAATAAATTATCAATTAGCAGATATTCAATCTTATGATTTTCCAGAAAATTATTATGATGCTGTTGGAATTATTTTTTTGCACGTAAATGAAAACTTAGGAGAAAGAGACCGGCTATATCAAAAGTTAACTGCCAGCCTCAAAAAAAATGGCACTATCATAGTAGAACTCTTCTCAAAAAATCAGTTAGGTAAAAAATCCGGTGGACCGCAAGATGTTTCAATGCTTTGTTCCATTGATCAAATAAAAAAAAGTTTTTCAACACTTAAACACAAATTATTGAAAGAAGAAAATATTTATTTGTCTGAAGGCAATTCCCATGTAGGCGAAGCTTCAGTAATTAGATATGTTGGGGTAAAATGAAAAAAGTACTTTTTGTAACTTACTTTTGGCCTCCATCGGGCAAAGCCTCATTGCATTGGCCGTTGGACATGATTAAATATCTTCCCGAAAGTAATTGGCATCCAGCCTTACTTACTGCTCAAGATGATACTTTTTCACAAAGGGACGAAAGCTTTTTAGAGCAAATAGATCCCACGTTGTTAGTACTAAAAACCAAATCCCTTGAGCCATTTAATTTTTATAAAAGATTTATCGGGAAAAATAAATCTGACACTTTGATCGCTTCAGAAACCATTTCAAATACTAAAAAAGGGATAAGACACAAACTAGCAGTTTGGATAAGATTGAACTTATTTATACCTGATGCTAGAGTTGGCTGGTATTTCCACTCAGTTGTTGAAGGAAGAAAATTCCTTACCGGCAATTACTTTGATGCCATAGTTTCAATTGGTCCTCCGCACACTTCGCACTTAATTGCAAAACGATTAAGTAAGATGTTTGGTATTTCGCACTACCCGGTTTTTATCGATCCTTGGACAGACATTGTATATTACCAAAAATTGGAAAGAAGTAAACTCGCTGCTGCAGTTGACAATTATTTTGAAAAAAGTGTTCTTTTGAACGCAAAAAAAATTGTGTTCGTCACCAAGGCAATGAGGGAATCTTACATAAAGAAATTTCCTTGGGTGGAACAAAAATCTCAAGTTCTTTATTGGGGATACAATTAAGAAAGTTTTAATCATCTTCTGAATGCAAAAAGAACTCCAAAACTTGGCGAAGAAAATTTAAAGAGAGATGAAGAGATTTTACTTCACGCAGGAAACATTTTTGATTACCAGAATCCTCTTGAGCTTTGGAAATACATTAAGAGAGTCACTGAGAGTAAGAGAAAGATTAAGATAAAGTTTATTGGAACCGTAGCACCTGCAATTAAAAACAGTCTAAACGATTTAGGATTATCTAACCAAGTGGAATATGTTGGTTTTCTAAGCTATTCCGAAATGATTGCTGAATTGTATAATGCCGATTACTTGATGGTATGTGCCTCTGAACCAAGGCATGTGCCAGGCAAATTATTTGAGTATTTGCGAACAAGAAAACCAATTATTGCTTTTGGTGATGGAAATGCAGAAATAAAGCAAATCCTTACTGATGCCAATGCCGGAATGCTGTTTAATTATTCGCAGGACGGACATGAGTTTTTTGAGACTGCATCTAAGTTCAGTACCGATCTTTCCTACATTAAACAATTTGACAGAAGAGAAATCGCCCACCAGCTTGCTACAATAATGAATTAAATCCTGTGTTTAAATTTAGGTTAATCGGATTAATTTTTCTTTCTTACGAGTACTACATTATCAAGGTAAAGATCATTATTCTTCGGAAGAAGATACGAGACTGATATTCCAAGAAAATTTACCAACGCGCACAATGTAACAGTTGTTATTTGCTTTAATATGGGGATTCTATGTGTAATTTTGTATAAGTAAGCATTAATTAACTGAACCAGCACTCGAAAATCATTTACACTTTTGTAATGCTTAATTATTTCAAATCCTTGTTTTTCAAGAAGTGATTTAAGACCAAAAGAGGAATACCTGGCATAATCATATGGCTGCTCATGTTCATCCCAAACAAATGGAACAGTAAGCAGAAGTTTTCCACCAGGCTTAAGAACACGATTTATTTCTCTAAGAAAATCGTCTGGATTAAAAACATGTTCAAGAACTTGATTAGTTACAACTGACTCGAACTCAGAATCAGCAAATGGAAAAACTTTACCGTCATAAAAATAATCAGCTTTTTTTAGCTCACGGTTAATTGTTGTCTCAATCTCTAAACCAATATACTCTGAGCAATTAAAATATTTCTCGTATGGTTTAGTTCCACAGCCAACATCTAAAGTTCTGCCTTTAACCTCCGCTCCTAATTTCTTTATACTTTTCATCAATCCGCGCCGAGCAATAAAAAAGGGATTTGTAAACAATCCAACAAATGAAGGTTCAAATTGATTTATTAAAACTATACTTTTTATGAATTTTAGCATGCTACTTCGAAAATTCAAATATTATTATCGGAACAAATAGATTCGGAAATAATTTAGCTACATAAGACTTAAACGGATTAAAGCCTGTAAGAAATTCTTTCCTTGAAATTCTCAATCCCCCAACTTCCTCAACCAGTTCATAAAAATCTTTAATTGAAAGCTGGTGAATATGACCGGTGCTGTACCATTTATAACCAAACAACATTGGCTTCGGCATTCTGCCATTCAGCAATAAATCCAACCGGTTTTTGTAATGTGCAAAATTTGGGAATGAGATAATTTGGTATCTCGAAATACGTTTCATTTCAGAAAGTAAAACTTCCGGGTACATAACCATTTGGATTGTAACATTGCAAATGGAGTAATCGAAAGCATCATTCTCAAAAGGAAGTATCTCATCAATCCTTCCTTTATGCACATTCAAGCCCTTTGATTTACAAACCTCCACCCCGCTATCGGAAAGTTCGATTCCCTCAGCAACAACTTGTTTTTCCTTAATTAATTTTTCCATCAGCGAACCATTTCCGCATCCCAGATCAATAACTTTAGAATTAGGTTCCACCATTTCGCAAACAAGTTTATACTCATTTCTTTCTTCAGTGGGAACATTACTGTAGTCATAATTTCTGTTATCGTTATAAAGCGGAGAATCTATGCTCAACATAAATTTAAATTCATATTTTATTTAAGTAAATATTTCATCTAAGCGGAATGTGGGTAAAGCATTAAAGTTTATGATGATTTATTAGAGGCCGTCTCATAACCTTAAATTGTTAGTCAGAGCAATGTCATGTTGAACCTGTCCATCAGCAAACAGGCATGTCGAAGGCTGACAATTTGAATTATAATTACACTTTGACAAGCTCACTGTGCCAGTAAAAGTTACTATTGAAACAGCTTCTATAAAAAGTCACCACCGAGACGGACTTTAGTCCACAATATAGTAATAGATTAATTATCAATATTTTTTCAGTTTTAATTTAAAATATCTTTAATTCTATTTAAGATGGTTTGAACAATTTTTCTCACATCATCAGACACATTCAGCAGCAAAACTAAACCGCCAAATAAAAACAGTACAACCACACTGCGTAAAATCAGATCAACAATAAAATTTTGCATTGAACTAATTTGAGAGCTTACAAACAAAGTTAAAAAGAAAATTACCAATACTTTAATTGTGCCAATTGAAAAGGGCTGAATCTTCATAAATGAAAGTAAAAACAAAAATCTTATGGTATTGAAGAGAAAAATTGAAATGGCCGATGCAAATGCGGCACCTGTAATTCCATACTTAGGAATAAAAATCAAGTTTGTAATTACCGCTACAGCTGCCAAAAACAAATAGAATGCTAAATCAATTTTATAATATTTAGAAGTGCCCACAATTTCCTGGTTTACACCTGTTGCCATATCAAACAGCTTACTAAGACCAATGTAAAACACAACCCACTTTCCAGGTGAATAAATTTCTCCATTCGGTATAAGTTTAAAGATATTATCAATGTTGCACCAAATCCCGAGAAAGAGTAATCCGCCGACAATTAATTGGTTAAGCGAGGTTTTTTGATACATTTCCTTTAGCTTTGATACGTCGCCGTCTTTATTGGCTTGGGAAACTATCGGAATTACTACTTGAGAAATTGACCGCTTAGGAATTTCAATAACAGCTGCTATAAAAAAAGCGATGGTGTATATACCTGCGCTGCCTAAACCGCTGTAAGCGCTGAGCATCAAGCTGTCGATGTTTGCAATAATTGTTGCACTTGCATTTCCCATAATTATGAAACCAGCATACATCAGCATTTCTTTCAGGTGCGCACTTTTTAGAATTTGGAAGTTTGGTTTAAGGAAAAGAACCTTTTTTCGTTTTATGTAGAGAATTAAAATCATCAAGCCGATTAAATAATAAATGATTATAGAATCAGCAAATGTTTCGAATGAAAATATGCTCGTTAAAACGGCAACAAGCCCAAGCGACATGAAAAGCCGCATCAAAACTTCTCTTACTATTGTTGGAACAACAGGTTTTTGCTGAACAATGAGGTAACTTTCAAATATTGTGGTAAGCAAAACAATCAGTGTGAAAGGAAGGAAGTAATAAAAGTAATCAAGCAGAAGCGGCGAGTTTTTTGTATAAATGCTAAAGATTACATCTTTAAGAAGAAAAAAAACTATAACAAAGATTATATACCCAACCATTCCAACTGAAATAACGAAAGGCAGAATTCCATTGTGTTGTTTAGATTCGTCTTTGAAGTAAGGGAAAAATTTTGTTGGAATGTTTCCAGCTCCAAGTGAGGCGAACGTAGCAAATAAAAAAGAAACACTTATGAGCAGCCGAGTTAAACCAATTTGTTCTTTAGATAAAACAAGGGGAAACAAGAGTAAAGTATTCAAATAACCGACGACAAAACCCAGGTAGGTAATCCCTGTGGTTTTAATACTTTGACGAATAACTATTCCCATTAAAAATCTCTGTTAAAGTTAGTACATAGCAGAAAGATTTTTAAATAATTGAAGTAAGGATTAATTCGTCATCTCCTTTAACTGGTTATCAATCATCATTTGAATAACATCATCAACATGATATTTTGCTTTCCATTTCAAAACTTGTTCAGCTTTTAATGGATCACCAAGACTTTCATAAATATCGGATGGGCGAAGCAGTGAGTTATCTATGCTTGTATAATTTTTATAATCCAAATTAAAGAAAGCAAATGCTTTTTGAACAAATTGTTCTAAGGATAGGTTGGTACCAGTGGCTATCACAAAATCATCTGGTTTTTCATTCTGAAGAATTAGGTACATTGCTTCAACAAATTCGGGTGCCCATCCCCAATCACGTTTAATAGAAACATTTCCCAGCGTAAGTTTTTCCTTTTTGCCTTTAGCAATATTGCATGCAGCTTCAACAATCTTTTTTGTAACAAATCTTTTAGGACGCAATGGAGACTCATGGTTAAAAAGAATTCCTGAACACGCAAATAAATTATATGCTTCACGGTAATTTGCAAGCTGCCAGTGTGCAGTAGATTTTGCAACTGCATAAGGGCTTCGCGGTTTAAAGGGAGTTTCTTCATTTGCGGCTTTACCTCCTGTGTCACCAAAACATTCACTTGATGATGCATTGTAAAACTTGGTGGGTAATTTGTGAAAACGTAGAACTTCAAGAATATTCAAAGTTCCAATACTTATACTTTCTAAAGTTTCTACCGGCTGAAGGAATGAAAGTCCTACAGATGATTGACCAGCAAGGTTATAAATTTCATCGGGCATTATTTGCAATATTGTTTGCATCACACTTCTAAAATCAATTAAAGACATTGAGTGCAGCTTAACTTTATCATAAATACCAAGTTTCTTCAAACCAGAAAAGGTTGATAAATCCGCATCGCGTGATGTTCCATAAACTTCGTAATTTTTGCTAAGCAAAAGTTGGGCTAAGTATGATCCATCTTGACCCGATATGCCAATGACTAAAGCTTTTTTCTTCATATCCTTAAATTAAAATTATTATCTGACTTAAAAATATCTATATTTATTTATATTTCACCCACTTAATTTCTTACGAACAACGAAGGATTACAGGTAAGGTACTGCCCATACATGAAAGCATTAAGATATAAAGTTCTGTTTTTAGCTAGCTGGTACCCAAGCCGTGTTAATAAAGTGCTCGGAATTTTTGTAAAAAGAAAAGCCGAAGCCATGACCAAACTCTGCAGCGTTGCACTCATTTATGTTGTAGATGATAATTCACTTAAAGATAAAACATACGAATTAGAAACTTCGACCGAAAATAATGTTTT
Source organism: Ignavibacteriaceae bacterium (assembly GCA_013388515.1). Taxonomy (GTDB): domain Bacteria; phylum Bacteroidota; class Ignavibacteria; order Ignavibacteriales; family Ignavibacteriaceae; genus XYD12-FULL-36-8. The sequence goes on from JACAFC010000177.1 coordinate 21,327, forward strand.
TACTGTAAGAGTTTATTTTAAAAAATCATCGAACAAAACAGCTAACCTCATTTTATATAACATCAGATACCTGAAATCATACTTCCTGGCTTGGAAGAAAGTAAAAGCTTGCTGGGGAAAACCAGATTTAATTCATGCTAATGTAATTGACCGCTGCGGATATATTGCTTTGCTCTTTAAATTCTTTAAAGGTATCAACTATGTTATTACTGAACATTCAACACCAGATATAGATTTTTTACGAGGAATTACAAATACAACCAAAATACCTTTAAAATTTTTAAAGAAGATCACCATTAAAAAATGTTCTTTCTTGAATGTTGATTCTCAACCTTCGTTAGAGTACCTAAGGAAAGCTGGATTTGATGGCAGCCTTGGCGTAATTCCAAACATTGTTGAACTTGATGAAAAGTATTTGAATCTAAATCAATTTACAAAGCCAAAAGAAAAAAAATCAGCAATTCACATTTCAATCTTGAATAAAAGAAAAAATGTGGCGGATATTATTAGAGCATTTGCCTTTATTTATAATGATTTGAAAAGAAGAGACTTCGAATTCAATATAATTGGTGAGGGGAGTGAAAAAGAAAGCTTAATTTCACTCGCCGATGAATTGGGCATTCTTAATAATTGCGTTTTCTTTCATGGCTTGGTCTCTGAAGATAGAAAACTAGAACTTCTCACAAAATCTGATTTTCACATTCTAAACAGTGATGATGAAGGATTCTCCGTAGTAACTGCAGAGGCAATCCTTTATGGAATTCCAGTAATTGCAACAAAGTGCGGCGGTCCAGAGGATTTTGTAAATGAAACAACTGGAATTCTGATCGAAAGAAGTAATATTGAGGAGTTGAAGAATGCAATTCTATTTATGCTGGAAAATTCATGGAAGTATGATAAAACTAAACTTCATGAATTTGGCAAAAGAATGTTCAGCCCGCAGGTAATAAGCGCTAAAACTTATGATGCCTACAATAAATCAATTGAAAATTGGAAAGCCGGCAACACAGCAAAAACGGTAAAGATAAAACCTAATTGGAAAGTACTAGATGTTGGAAGCGGTCATCAGCCGCACAGAAGAGCAAATGTTATATTGGATAAATTTGTGGAGGATACAATTCATCGTACAACACAAAAGGTAGAAATGCCTGACGACAAATATTTTGTTTTGGGAGATGCTTTAGAAACACCTTTTACAGAAAAAGAATTTGATTTTGTGATTGCTTCTCATGTTGCCGAGCATATTGATGACCCAGTAAAATTTTGCAACGAACTCCAGCGAATAAGCAGGCAAGGCTACATCGAAACTCCTGGTCCGCTCACAGAGCTGCTGCTGCCGGCTAATTCTCACAAATGGATTGTGAGGAAAAGTAGGAATGGATTGGTTTTTAAGAACAATAATAGAACTAAACCTTTTTCGGCTTTTTTCTATTCTTTGTTTTATTTAAACCGTGATGGTTATGATTTTAGAACCATGAAATCTAAGAGCAAACTATTAAAGCTGGCTTCGTGGTTTTTGAATACTATTTGGAAATTTATTCCTTATACCTATGCCCGTTTAATTTGGGAAGATAACTTTGACTGCAAAATGAATAAAGTTAAAAAATAATTTTTATCTCCTGCTTACGCCGTTTGGACTTTCCTTTTTCTTTCAACAAAAATTCCCGCCGCAATCCCTATCAACGAAATTGAACTAAGCAAAAACACAACATACTTGCTCACATAAAAACTTTTTGGTGCAAAAACGAATTCAACCGTATGCTTACCTTTAGGAACAATAATTCCCATGAACCCATGATTGGTTTGGTAAATCTTAGTTTCATTCCCATCAATAAGGGCTTTCCAACCGGTAGGAATCTTAAATAATTTATAATCTGCCTCCCCGCTAAAGAACGTACTTCCAAAAAACATAAAATTGTTCCCCGAAGCATTCACATCTAACTTAAGATTTTCATCTGTATATTTAAGAATCTTTGAATAAGCAGTAGAATCCGGTTTTTCCACAACTAGTTTTTCATTTACGAAAGCAACTTCTTTAGGATCAAATAAATTCGCTTTTATTAGGTTCAAAGCTTCAAAATTACTTTTTTGCTCTACTCTGTCTATAAAATAAGCACGCGGAAGTGCATTTAAATTTTTGTTCACAAATGTCTTTTCTCCAGAATACACTGTACTAAATTCTTCACTTTGAATTGGTTGCTCAGATACAACATACTTAACTCCAAGCATCTTCCATAAAGTTGGGTTTGCCGGACCAACAACCTCAATAATATCTTGGTATGTTCTTGGTTTTATTCCAGAATAGCCGTAAAAATCTTCTAGTAAGAAATAAGCATTAAAATTTGAATTCTGAGCGAATGAACCTAGTGAACGATCTTGCTTAAGATTCAAAATACGGAACGGTTCTTTATCATTTTGGCTTTTAATTGCTTTTACATATTCAGGAGTTTCAAACTGATTTTTAATTTCCGGATTATCATGGTACTTTGCACCGCGAGCATCTATTCTCCACAAATCAATTAAGGTAAGAATAATTATTACCAGAACAACTGCATCTGCACTTAATTTCCTATTTACAAAAAATACTCCAGACCAGAACACAACTGTAAGCATTCCAAATGCAAGTATGAAATCATTGGTGAACATTTTCGCCATATACTCTGCAAATGCCTGAAAATATTGTGCATACTGCGGATTACTGGTTTGAAGAGAAGCTGCATGGTCATTTACTCTTCCTGTAAACCAGCTTGAAAGCGCACTGTTGCCAATTAAGGATAAAACAAAAATTCCCGCAAAGATATATGCTGAATATTTCAGAACGGAGAATGCTTTTTTGTCTGTGTGTTCTCGTAAAGAGATAATTTTCATAATTCCGTAACCGGCAAGTACAGGTAAAGACATTTGCACAAGTACCAGAATCATGCTTGGAACTCGGAACTTATCAAAATATGGAAAGTAGTAGAACATCAAATCAAATAGCAGCGAGAGGTTTTTTCCAAATGAAATAAACAATGCGATTCCGGAAAGTATAGTTAAGAACTGAACGAAAGGTTCTTTCCAGCATGTAACAATTGCAAACAATGCTAAAAAGAAAACCAAAACACCCATATACATTGCAACATCTACAAAAGGCATTTGACCAAAGTAAGTATTCACCTCATACTCTTGATTTTGCGTGAGAGGACCCTTGTAAGTTGAATTTCCAAATCCATAAAATGATGGGATAATAAATGTCATTACTTCTTCGGGCGAAAAAGACCAGCTTGTATGATAATCATAATATTGCGATTCGGACTGCTCAGCTTTACCTGTTGCTGTTTCGGTAATACTTTTTCCGCCTCTTGTAGAAAATGGTGTGTATTCGTAAATCTGTGTAAGGTTATCGGCAGAAATTAGAACAGCTAAAATTGAAGCTACAGCGAACACACCTGCTGATTTGATTAATCTTCCACTTATTTCCTTTTGCTTGTTTATTAACGATCTTACAAAAAAGAAAGTGTAGTAAATAGCCACAGCAAAAAGTGTATAGAATATTATCTGAACATGAAACCCTTGAATGAATAATTGCAGAACTATGATAAGTGTGAGAGCATATACAATCTTTATCTTTTCTTCAAACTTCAGCAAGATGAGGAAAATCAATGGATACATGCAAAGCGAAGTAAGCTTTGTAACGTGACCAATGTAAAGAAATACAATTATGCCCGTACTGAAAGCGGTGGCAATTGCTGTGAACAAGCTCACCAAAGTATTTTTTGAAATATGCCGCATCAAAAGAAATGATGAGATACCAAGCATGATGAGGTAAAAACTCCACATAGCATAATCAACAGAAAACAAACTGCTGAATGCAGTTCGTATATAGCCAAATCCCATATAAATTAAATTGAACCATGTTTTCTCTGTTCCAAGGGCATATGCCGGCATGCCGCAAAAAATGTGAGGATTCCAAAGCGAGAATCCTTCCCTATCTTTTAATATGTACGGTTTTGCACTTTCACTTGCTATTATATCACCCGATTGAAAGGTTTTACCTCCGAAATACAATGGATTAAGAAAAATCAAAAATAAAATAAACATTACAAGTATCATTACAACCGCATGATATTTGGGAGGAAGAATCTCGTTGAAATTAAATTTTGCAAGAAATGACTGCTTCACTTCTTTTTGAGCTTTGGTTTCTTTTTTTGTTTTAGTCATTTTTATTCAACTAGTTTTGAAAATTATTTTTGTGCTATAAAATTTATTCCACTGCCAATTTTATTTTTTTGATTGAAATCCAACATCATCATCAAATAAGTTATGGGAAAAGTAAGCAAATAATAAAACGGGAGAACAATAAAAAACATTTTAGAAATATTTAAAAACTGCATAGGATATTTTATTCCCAACCGCCAAGCTTTATCGCCCCAAAACCCATAAGTGTACTGCGATTTATAAGTATTGAATCCTAAAGGATGTAATTTACTTTCCAATTCTTCTTTCGAGTAACCAATACGAGCATGTTCTCCAATAAAACTTTCATCATCATCTGAATGAACATCGCTTCCTCCAAAAATGGAAGGAGAATTTATTAGTAAAAATCCACTTGGTTTTAATGCGCGGTAAAAATTTTGAAATACCTTCGCATCATCCGCAATATGTTCCATAACATCTACACAAAGAATCAAATCAAATTTGTCTGCGTGCTCTATCTGAAGCAAATCTTCTGCCTCAAACTGAATATTGCTGGCTTTTATTTTCGCGAAAAAATCTTTTGCATCTTTAATCCAGTCGCTTTTTACATCAACAGAAAGAATTCTTGCCGGCTGCATATTTTTATTCATAAAAAATGAATATTGACCAAAGCCTGTTCCAGCATCATAAATCTCTATATTTTTTTCGCTAAATATTTTTCTCAGACTTTTTAGTTCTCGTCTAACATACCACGATCTTAAGAAAAATAAATCAAGAAGCTGGTAGAAAATTATCCGAAGAACAGGAAACTTTTTTATTACAGATGCAAAAACATTTTTTACTGGATCGTAATGCATTATGAAAGTGTTTTTATTGTAAGATAATGTCGAAAAACAAAATTGTTGAAGTTTAAGCAGATTGGAGTTATCGCCCTGTTAACCTTTTTCCTTAATAACATATTCAGCTTCGTTTCTAGAATTATTTACAAGCATCTCACCCAGCAAACCAACTGAAAAGAATTGCACACCAACAATAATCAACAAAATACCAAGAAAAAGCATTGGGCGGTTACTTAAGTATTTGTCTTGAATTGCCCAAAGGTAAACCAAATATCCGTTTACAACCATACCAATTATAAATGAAAGCATTCCAAGAAAACCAAAAAAATGCATAGGTCTTCGAATATACCGTGTAGTGAACATTACGGTAAGAAGATCGATAAACCCCTTAAAGAAGCGCGATATCCCAAATTTCGTTTTGCCGTACTTTCTTGGATGATGTTGAACAATGGTTTCCGATATTCGGTAACCTTGCCACTTGGCTAAAACTGGAATGTAACGATGAAGCTCACCATAAATTTTTAAATTTTCGGTTACTTCTTTTCGGTAGGCTTTAAGCCCGCAATTAAAATCATGAATTTTTATTCCGCTTAGTATTCTAGTTACAAGATTAAAAAACTTGGACGAAAACTTTTTAATAAAAGGATCGTATCTTTTTTTCTTCCATCCAGAAACAATATCAAATCCCTCTTCCAGCTTCTTGAGAAGATTACTAATTTCCGACGGATCATCTTGAAGATCAGCATCCATTGTAACAACTACATCTCCGGTTGCTTCCTTAAAACCCACTTGCAAAGCAGCCGATTTACCGTAATTTTTTTGAAAACTTATATACTTAAATCTTTTATCTGTTCTGCAGATTTCTTTGATTACCTTTAGAGATGTATCCGAACTGCCGTCGTCAACAAATATGATTTCATAAGAAATTTCAATCGATTTTAGAGCTTTTCTTAATTCATTCGTTAAAGGATTTAACGATTCCTCTTCGTTGTAAAGCGGGATAATCACTGATAATTTCTTGAACGCACTTTTCTCTTTTTGAACTGCTTCTCTATTAAATTTTTGATAATACCGCCTGCGGTGATAAAATGGTTTTCTAAACTGAGATTTTCCTGATGACGATTTGTCTCCCTGTTTCGCTTGATTATTGCCGTCTTGACCTTCACTTGGTGAAGGATTTGGCGCATGACTTATATTTTCTTCCAATTATTTATCCATTCCTTAAAATTTCAGCGAAAATTAGTTGAATATCGCCATAAAAACAATTTGCAACCAACTTTTCTTGCCATTTACCTTTCTAAGAAAAAAAACAAGCTTTGGAACTTTAATCTTGACTAATTTGTATAGATTACATAGGTTTGAACTGAGTTTTAGTTTTCTTTTAACGAAACCATAAAAATTGGAATAATCACAATCAGGATAAAGATGAGCGTTACCGAAACCTCAAAAATTGAAGAATTAGCAAATAAAGAATACAAATACGGATTTGTAACTGATATTGAAACTGAAAGTCTTCCCAAAGGACTAAATGAGGAGATTATCTCCCAGCTCTCAGCAATTAAAAAAGAGCCACCTTTTATGCTTGAGTGGCGCTTGAAAGCATACAAACATTGGCTTACTATGAAAGAACCGCATTGGCCGAATGTAAAATACGATCCAATTAATTATCAAGATATCAGCTATTATTCTGCACCTAAAAAGAAACCACAGCTTAACAGCTTAGATGAAGTTGATCCTGAATTAGTTAGAACTTTTGAAAAACTTGGAATATCATTAGAAGAACAAAAGCGATTATCCGGCGTTGCAGTTGATGCGGTGTTTGACAGCGTGTCAGTCGCAACTACTTTTAAAGAAAAACTATCAGAACTTGGAATAATTTTTTGCTCGATGTCCGAAGCAATTCGGAATCATCCAGATTTGATTCAAAAATATCTTGGCAGTGTGGTTCCTTATACCGATAATTTTTTTGCATCATTAAACTCTGCTGTGTTCAGCGATGGATCATTCGTTTATGTTCCTAAGGGTGTTCGCTGTCCAATGGAACTTTCGACTTACTTTAGAATAAATGCAGCAAATACAGGACAATTTGAACGTACTTTAATTGTTGCCGATGAAGGAGCTTACGTAAGTTATCTTGAAGGATGTACTGCTCCGATGAGAGATGAAAATCAACTTCATGCTGCCGTGGTTGAACTTGTTGCTTTAGATAATGCCGAAATAAAATATTCAACAATACAAAATTGGTATGCAGGCGATAAAGAAGGCAAAGGCGGCATTTACAACTTTGTAACCAAGCGCGGTGCTTGCCGTGGTGTGAATTCAAAAATATCGTGGACTCAAGTCGAAACCGGTTCAGCAATTACATGGAAATACCCGAGCTGCATTTTACAAGGTGATAATTCCATAGGAGAATTTTATTCTGTTGCCTTAACAAATCACCGCCAGCAGGCAGATACCGGAACAAAGATGATTCATCTTGGCAAGAACACTCGCAGTACAATTATTTCAAAAGGAATTTCGGCAGGATTCAGCAATAATAGTTATCGCGGTTTGGTTAAGATTGTCAAGAAAGCTGATAATGCTCGTAACTTTTCACAATGCGATTCTCTTCTTCTTGGAGATAAATGCGGCGCTCATACTTTTCCTTACTTAGAAATTAATAATCCCTCAGCACAAATTGAGCATGAGGCAACAACATCTAAAATTGGTGAAGATCAAATCTTCTATTTGAATTCAAGAGGAATAGCAACCGAAGATGCAATAAATCTTATTGTTAATGGATATTGTAAAGAGGTGTTCAAAGAGCTGCCGATGGAGTTTGCGGTAGAAGCAACAAAATTATTAAGTGTTAGTCTTGAAGGAAGTGTAGGATAAATGCTTTGCTACGTTTTATCAACTTGCGCAATGTCATGTTGAGCCTGCCTGTCGGCAGACAGGCTTGTCGAAACATGCCGAAGACTGAAATTGAATCAAAGTCACACTTCGACGGGCTCAGTGTGACATGAGAATAAAGTATTATAGATAAAAAGGAAATAAAATGTTATTAGAAATAAAAAATTTACATGCAAATATTGAAGGCAAGGAGATTCTCAAAGGAATCAATTTGAAAGTAAATATTGGTGAAGTTCATGCTATAATGGGTCCGAACGGCTCGGGCAAAAGCACTCTTGCTCAGGTTCTTGCCGGAAGAGAAGAATATGAAGTAACCAAGGGTGAAATAATATATAACGAAAAAAATCTTCTAGAACTTTCGCCCGAAGACAGAGCAAGAGAAGGAGTGTTTCTTGCATTTCAGTATCCAGTTGAAATTCCTGGCGTGAGTAATACCAACTTGCTTAAAACAGCACTGAATGAAATTAGAAAATATCAAGGTCAGCCGGAACTTGATGCAATGGAATTTTTATCATTAATAAAATCCAAAATGAAACTTGTTGAGCTGGATCAAACATTGGTTAGCAGATCGGTAAATGAAGGATTCTCCGGAGGAGAAAAAAAACGTAATGAAATATTCCAAATGGCAGTACTGGAACCAAAGCTTGCGGTACTTGATGAAACTGATTCGGGGCTTGATATTGATGCACTTAGAATTGTTGCCAATGGTGTGAATAAATTAAAATCTGAAAAAAATGCGATTGTAGTAGTAACCCATTACCAAAGATTACTGAATTATATCGTGCCCGATTTTGTACATGTTCTTTACAAAGGAAAGATTGTTCGTTCAGGAGATAAGAGCCTTGCTCTTGAACTTGAAGAGAAAGGTTATGATTGGATAAAAGCCCCCTCAGATTCTGTTGAGGTAGCATAATAAGATTTAATGGACTAAAGTCCAGTAGTTTTTATTGCTGCTTTAACCCCAGACTTAAGTCTGGGGTTAATAAATCACACAGCTAGTAACGGCTTTAGCCACTTATTACAAAACATAAATTTTGAACTTAAAAGATATAATTGATGGAAAATACCTTAGACATAAAGAAAATTTATTTATCACACTTTGCTGATTTCGAACATAGTTTGAATGGCGGAAAATCACACCCGATTCATCAACTAAGAAAATCTGCTATTTCTAATTTCTCTGAACTTCAATTCCCTACAACAAAGGAAGAAGAATGGAAGTACACAAACATCTCACCTCTTCTTAAACATTCGTTTGAACCAGCAAAAAGAATTTTTAAAGACACTGAGATTAAAGTTAATCATTACCTGTTCGATAAGATGGAACACAGTCTTATAGTTTTTGTTAATGGGTTTTATTCAAAGGAACTTTCAAAAATTAAAGACTTGCCTCGCGGAGTAATCATAAAAAGTTTAGCTGATGCAATTAAAGAAGATCACCCAATTGTAAATCAACATTTGGGCAAATACGCTGATTTCAAAAATCATATTTTCACTTCTTTAAGCTCTGCATTTGTCCAAGATGGGGCATTTATTTATGTACCGGATGGAAAGGTTGTTGAAGACCCGATTCACATTTTATTTTTAACATTTGCCGGCAAAAATAAAATTTTTATTCAACCGAGAAACCTTTTTGTTGCCGGGAAAAATTCTCAATCAGCAATAATAGAACATTTTGCTTCGCTGGCTAAAGATGATATTTATTTTTCAAATTCTGTAACTGAAATTGTAACCGAAGAAAACGCTTTTCTAGACCATATAAAACTTCAAGAAGAAAGTGTGCAAGCTTTTCATATCGGCAGAATGGATGTTCATCAGGAAAGGAACAGCAATTTTGTTTCACATTTAATTTCATTTGGCGCTGATATTTCCCGCAATGATTTCAACAGCCGATTTAATGGCGAGGGTGGTGAATCTATGCTTAATGGCCTCTTCCTTGTTGAAGGCAATCAATTATTTGATGCTCACACACTTATTGATCATGCAAAACCACATTGCAACAGCCACGAGCATTACAAAGGAATTTTGACGGACAGTTCGAGAGGAGTATTTAATGGTAAAGTAATTGTTAGAAAAGATGCACAAAAAACAAATGCATTCCAAGAAAACAATAATATAATTCTATCGGACAATGCCCTTGTAAACACAAAACCTCAGCTCGAAATTTTTGCTGACGATGTAAAATGCTCGCACGGTGCAACTATCGGGCAGCTTGATAATGATGCAATGTTCTATTTAAAATCAAGAGGAATTGGAGATGATAAAGCAAAGGCAATTTTAATTCATGCATTTGCCAGCGATGTAGTGCGTTATATAAAAGTAAATCCGGTTCGAGATTATATTGAAGGCATTTTGAAAAGCAAATTTCACGAGGATCAATAAAAGAAAGCTCTTAAAATGAAAGTTGATGGCACAGCGGTCGAGCAGAAAAAAGCTTATGATGTAAATAAGATTCGTGAAGATTTCCCGATTCTTAAAAAATTAATTCATGGCCAACCGCTTGTTTATTTGGATAATGCCGCTACTACTCAAAAACCATATTACGTAATCAATAAAACCAACAGATACTATGAGCAGATGAATGCAAACATTCATCGGGGTGTTCATGCGTTAAGTCAAGAAGCAACTGAAGCTTTCGAAGAATCAAGAATAATTGTTAAGAAGTTTATAAATGCTCTCGGAAAAAACGAAATAATTTTTACAAGAGGAACCACAGAATCAATTAATCTTGTTGCATCTGCATTTGGTCGGGCAAACATAAAAGCCGGGGATGAAATTATAATTTCTCATATGGAACATCATTACAACATTGTTCCATGGCAAATGCTTTGTAAAGAAAAGAATGCTAAACTTCGCATTATTCCGATAAATGACGCCGGCGAACTAATGATTGAAGAGTTTGAAAAGATGATAAACGCTAAAACAAAATTTGTATCAGTTGTTTATGCTTCCAACTCGCTGGGAACTGTAAATCCGGTGAA
>JACAFC010000178.1 GCA_013388515.1 Ignavibacteriaceae bacterium
CCAAGTGATGATGAATGAAACCAAATCATTTTTTTAGTTTTGGCAATATTTGTTGAATCGAGTATGAGACTTTCGAACAACCGCCTTCTTCCAATTAATCCGCGGCGAATCTTTTCGTTAATCAGTCCACCGACCTGGATGAGAAGGTAAAAAATCGGGATGAAGATATAATTATAAAAAATGAACCAGATTCTTTTCATTACTTGTTAAGAAAGCTGATTAAACTATTGTACACTAACTGTGGAGTTAACTCTTTCATGCACTTAAAATGTTTCTTTGGGCAGCTACTTCTGCCGATATGCGAACATGGCCTGCAAGTTAGCGATTTGTTCTCTAAAATTAAATTTTTGCATTTGTAAGGAACAAAACCAAACTCTTTAACGGTTGAACCGAATATTGCTGCAAGAGGAACTTGAACAGCACTTGCAGTATGCATCAATCCGGAATCGTTGCAAACAACTGCTTTACACATTTTCATATCAGCTGCTGTTTGCAAAAGATCATTTTCATTGCAAAGGTTTAGGCAGCCGTTCAAACTGGAGGAAATTTCTGCACAAATTTGCTTATCGGATTTTCCCCCAAATAACACAATACCAAAGCCGTCCGCAATCAGCTTTCTTCCAAGTTCAACATAATATTCTTTAGGCCACATTTTTGTGAAGTGCCTTGAACCGGGGCAAAAACCTATCAACTTTTGATTTATAGTTAAACTCAACGATGCCTTTCTGTCACTAATAAGTTCCAAACCTTCATCATCAAGCTTTAAATTATTTAGAGTGGCTGCATATCGTTCGGGTATTTGCGGAGAGTTTTTCAGCAGATTTAGTTTGAGGTTAACTAATAAAAATTTTTGCAAACTCAGTTTTTTAAACCGAACTACTGGACAATTTAATCCGAAAATTAAATTTCTTGATCGAAAGTTATTTTGAAGATCAATTATTAATTCATATTTACTTTGTGAAAGTTCAGATTTTATTTTTGCAGCTGAATCAGTCCGATTAAAAATAATTAGTTTAGAAATGTTTTTATTATTGACCAACGCATCTTTGTATTCTTCTCTAACCAAAAAATGGATTTCGGTTTTACTATTATCCTTTTTGAGCGAGCGGATTAATGGAGTTGTGAGAAGAACATCACCTAGTGAACTTAGTCTAACGATAAGTATTTTTTGATAAGAAAAATTAGACACTTAAAATCTTAAGATTATTTTAATATGCTTGCCACTAAAAATGCGAATGCTCACGAATAGAAATAATTGTTAATTAGTGAAATTAGTGGCAAAAATTTACTCATTTCGGTTCAAGGTAACAATTTGCTAGAGAAGGAGCTAAAATGTATTTTTACCAAAAAAAAATAAGAGAACAATGACAACACTACCTCCCCCAGGAGTAAATTCGGCTCCAGAAAATTCGATTGAGAAAAAAGTTTATGCAATAGTGGATAAATATAAAGACCACTTGCCTGTAGTTAACGATCGCTACAGATTAGGATTTACACTTTATAAATTTGTTACAGGAGAGGGAGATCCGCCGGAAGTTTTGGTTAAATCCACAAAAATAAAGCTGGAAGGAATTTCCGAAGCTGAATTTGCTAAGAAGTTATCAGAAGAACTAAAAAGTTTACAAAGCGCTTCTTAAGGGGCGTAGTGTTAGTCTGAGCTCGCCGGTTGGCGAGTAAACATGTCGAAGACTGATAGATATAACGAGTTATCGCTGTCACATTGAGCGAGTCGAAATGTGACAGCAAAGATTTTAATAAATGATTAACATTACCAGTGGGCACAGCACACGAGGGAAGTGATTACAATTAGCTCACGATGAATTAAAACAGTCCTACATACTCATACGTTAGACACACTGGGGAAACAAAAGCCCGCTGAAAAGAAATTTAATTATGAAATTTTAGAACTTTGGGAATGATTACCATTATTTGGTGTCATATTTGAATTTAAGCCGAGGTAAGTGAGAATTAGATGTATGAATCTTACTAAAAAATAGAATTATAAAAATGGTGTAATGTGAAAAGGCAAATTTCAATATTTCCTATCTTATTCTCTCTCAAACTATTTTGCTGTAAAAATAACTCGGAGATAAACGCTCCATTATATAAAAATATTATTCTTGAATATAAGTCGATCAGTGGCTGGACTCATTTTGAAATATCCATTAGTGTATTTATTGATAAAACTGCTATCAAAAGAATGGATGGCAAAGAATTTAAGATAAATTTTTCTGAAGATGAGAACAAACAGAAAGACATCTTAATTTCAGAGTTTTCGAGTTATAAAAGAACATACGAACCAATCAACAGCATCTGGATGGACATCAATACATATGAACTTATTAATAAAAATTCTCTGGTGCCTGATACTGTTTCAATTTATGAACCACTAGATACTGAATAGATTCCAGAGTCTTTGGTAAACTTAATTCGAATGCTTGAGAAGAAATAATGTACATTTATTGCTTAATTGATGATCGAAGAAATATACATGAAATATTGACTAGCCAATTATTGAGATAATAACACGAAAACCAGTAATGTTGCAAACGGTGTTAGCGAAATGGATACTAGCGTAATTTAAAATTACCCAGTTTCTCTTGCAAATAATTGATCTCAACGATAAGTTCTATTCAGCTTATTTTACATAAAAATTATTTGATAATTGGAGGAGTAATAAATGATAACTACAAGATTACTTTCCGTCTTCACTTTTACAGTTGTGAAATTTGTGTTCTTTTTCTATTTGTGTTCCTCAATAAACTTGCTTGCTCAAAATTGGCCTATGGCTAATTGCAATAGGGAACGAACCTCCTGGGCTCAATACGAAACTGTACTAAAACCACCATTAGAAAAAACTATGGAATTTTCTTTGTTTGGCGGCTACCAAAGCGGTATGTCATTTTACAATGGTATGCTGTTTGTGAGTATTGAGTTGGATTTTAACCGGTTTGTTGCTTTTAATTATAACGATACCACCAAAGTTTGGCATTTTGATATACCGAATTCCGAGGGTTCTGTAAATGTCGTTCCTGCAGTTAATGACACTCTTGTTTTATGCGGCGGACAAAATGGGTTAGGTTTATATGCTTTGGATAAATTAACAGGAGTTGAAAAATGGTTCAATGGTCTGGGTTCTCTTTATTCTGCTAATCCTATTATTGATAGCAGCCGCATATACATTGTTAGAGATACTATACTTTGTTTGAATATTCATAATGGCTCAGTTATCTGGTCAAAATCATTCCCGAGGAGAGCAACTCCGGCTGTAGATGACAAACAAATTTATGTTTGCGGTGATCGTAGATTAATTGCATTTGATAAATTTACCGGAGACATAAAATGGCAAATTTATAACTCCCAACGGTCTTATGCTTCAATAGCTGTCGATAATAATTTCCTATATACTTACAGCAATGATTCCATCCTGGCAATAACCAAAGACAGCGGAAAGGTTCATTGGGTATCTCCTAATACATATGGTACCGTGTCCGATCTTTCAAACGGTGCAATTGCAATTTCCGATAGCTTTTTGTGTTACGCAATTTGGGAGAATGCTGATAATAAAGGGCAGCTGCACACTATAGATAAAATTACCGGAAGTCATCTCTGGCAATATACTTTTGATACTACCGGCACTTTTACTCCAATGATTGCCAATGGTACTGTATACATTGTACAGTGGGTAACTGCTTCAGTATGGGGATTTGATTTAAGAACAGGTGATATTGTATTTTATGACAATTCAGAACAATATTTGGGTCAGCCGATAGCTGCCAATAATACACTTTACGTTGGTGCTTTAGGTAAAGTTACAGCATTTAATAATTTAAGTACTGATATTAATTTTAGCTTTGTAGAAAAACAAAAATTATTTAAGCTATTCCCAAATTATCCGAATCCATTTAATCCTTCGACAACTATTTCTTTTTTCCTTCCACATGATGATTTTGTAAAATTAGCTGTTTACAACATACAGGGTGAGGAAGTTGAAGTGCTCATTAATAACGAGTTACCGGCGGGACTTCACAAAACATTGCTCAATGCTTCAACTCTAGCAAGCGGTGTTTATTTTTATAAAATAACTGCAAGTAACTTTAACCGTACAAAAAAAATAGCCCTAATTAAATAATTAGATTGGACTATGAATAAACAACTGAACCCAATGGATAAGTTCAATTTTTTGGTAGGTAAATGGCACTTGGAATATAAAGTACCTAAAAGTCAATTCAGTGAGGAAGATTTTGGCTCCGGTGAGGGTGAGTTTAAACGATTATTAAATGATAAATATGTTACTTTTGACTATCATGCAAAACTTTCAGGCGGTGAAAGTTCTGCACATGGCATATTTGCTTGGGATGAAAAAAGCAAAATTTATAAATACTGGTGGTTCGAGGATTCTGGTTCATTTATGACTGCAACTTGTAATTTCGTTGATGAAAATACGCTTTGCTTAAATTGGCATGAAAGCATACTAGTACAAACATTCAGTAAAAGAGAAAATGGAAATGTAGTTTTAGAAATGAGATATCCTTTAAATAAAACTGATTATGAGAAAGTTTTAGAAGTGATTTTTACAAACAGGTAAAATATTGTTTGTAGGGACACAATGCATTGTGTCCCTACAA
>JACAFC010000285.1 GCA_013388515.1 Ignavibacteriaceae bacterium
AGCCAGATGTAAAGCGAAGCATCTTTATCAAGAACAGAAATGACATTTGAAACCCACTTTCGTGAGAACTTGATATATTCATCAATATTTATTTTGGAGAGGTTTTGTGTATTAGCATTTCCAACGACAACATTATACGGCGGGTCGTTTATCACAAGCTGGACTTTTTCTTTTCCGAATAATTTTTTTGTGTCTTCAAGATTTGTTGCATCAAGCACACCAACCTTATGTTTTCCTTTCGGGTCTTTCCAGACTTCGCCCTTCTTCAATCTGCAATGAGGAAGAATATTTTTTCGGAGTTCTTCATCAATATCAAGTCGGGTTAGTTTTTCGGAAGTTTTACCACCAGTAGATTTATTTAATAAAGTAGCCTTATTACTTTTGCGATCAACCATATCATAGAAAATATTATTAGCTGTTGGAATCTAAAAAACAAAAATACTTTCAACAAAATTACCCGTTGATTATTGAGTCAATCTCTTTTAACATTAGAAACCATCACCATCAAATAAGCAACAATTGCAAATACCATCACCCAGACAAATCCTAATTCAACGGCAATAATTGTTGCGAGCACCGCACTGACTACAGAAAAAACTCCGTTTATTCCCCATGACCAGGGAATTTGTTTTTCGTTTTTAGCGGAAAGCATTTTTAATCCCAGAGGAAAAGGCATTCCCATAAAAAATGCAGGCGGCGCAATCCATATAAATGATAAAATAATTTTTACAGTCAAGCTGAAACCGATAGTTGTCCTAAGCCAGCCCGAAAGAAATAGAGCATAAATGATAAATGAAATTATAATGATGGATACAATCAGAAAAATTCTGTAAGGTTTTGGAGTTATCTTTTGAGTAACAAGACTTCCGAATCCTGATGAAACGAGCATAAGACAAACTACGAGCGCTGCAGCATAGATCACATTTCCGAAGTAAAGAGTGAATCTTTGAATTAAAATTATTTCGATGAACATATAACCAAGTCCGAGCCCGCTGAAAAATAAAAACGTTCTGAGTTTATCATTACCTTTAAATCCAATCTTAAATAACGGAAGAACAATCAGCACAATTGCCAGAATGATTATCTGAATAAAAGTTAAATAGAGAAGCAAATAGCCAACTTCAAAAAACGGAACAGACTGATTACCGAAGAGATTCGCAAGAAGCGGAATTGTTTTCCATTGAAGAAATTGTGAGAAGTACGGCTGATTATCGGTTGCAGGTTTTATATCGAA
>JACAFC010000070.1 GCA_013388515.1 Ignavibacteriaceae bacterium
ATTTCTAAATAATAATTTTCTTCTGCCAACAATTATCCATTTTTATTAGTGCCAAAATAATAAAAAACTTTAAACCTAAAAATTCCAGGTCATTTCTACATTTAAATTGGTTTGCTGCTTTTGTGATACGCTGTTAACAGTAATGAATTCGTACCAGCCAATAACCCTTAAGTACAAACCAAGCCCGCCCGAAATTAAAATTTCAGCAATAGGACCAATGCTTCTAAATTCAGAGTCGAGATTTTTTTCATTTAGTTTATACCTAAAAGTTGATAATGAAAAATATCTTAGCCCGAATGAGTACTGAATTAAGTTGTATGCAGCAGATAAGCGGGGTTCACAGTAAATTTCTTGAAGATATCTAGTGGGGCGTGATTTGAACTCGTTCCATTTCAAATCGCCTTGCTCAGATAATTTGATGTAACCATATAATGAAAGTTTTATTCTTTTACTAAGTAAGTAGTTGGTTGAATCTAATGCAGTGAATTGACGGAATGAATAACTTCGTATGTTAGGATTTAAATCTTCAAAATCATACACAGTATAATTTGCCGAAACCTCAAAATTATTTAGGGAGCTTAATTTTGCTCCTTTGTAATAGCCGCCCGAACCAAGTTTAAGAATCCGGTTAATGTTATTGTTCGAACTTTTTTCGGCGAAAATGTAAGTAGTTTGATTGTATGTCCCCTCGGCAGTAATAAATGCTTCAAAGAAGGGGGTTAGTTTTCTTGTGTACCGAATTTTTACAATTGAAAGCAGTTCATCACGATCATCAAAATTGTCTTCGCTGGGAGTATCGTATTTAAGTTTGTTGTGAAGCATACTTATTGCAATAATGTCTAGCGTGGATATTCTGTAACTTCCAATAAAAGAAAGTGAGGCTCGGATAGAATTATTATTTTTACGGGCTTCTTGTTCTACTCTATCTTGGTAAATATTCTCTGACGCAGAAGGAATTCTCTTAGCTAAGTTTTTTTCATCTCGTTCACTGTATAAGAACCGGAACAAGCCGTCAGCTTTATCCGATTTATAAGTTAGTTGAGATTCAAAATCCAATTTCAGCTCATTAATTTCTGAATCGAAAAGTGAAGTGGTAACATTTTGCAAGGATTTGTACTTAGTGTTTCTTTCTATAGTTCTCCAGTGAACAATTCCGGTCATATCTAATAAAAAAAGACCAAATAGATTAGCATAGCTTAGTCTATCCTGCAAAAGATAATTTGTTTCCGTTCTGCTCTGAATATTATTTGAAATACTAAATTCATGTGATGTTATTGAATCAGCTTCAAAATAAAAGTCTTTTCTGTTTTGCGAATAAGATGCTGAAATAATATTGGCTACTTCCTCAGCAAATACACTGTTAAGCTTCAAACCATAATGCCGAATTAAATTTTTTCTTGGGGAAATGTCTTCATTTCTAAATTTAAGATTTGAAGAGATTATTAAATCGGAAATAGTATAATCTTGCAAAAGTGCTTCCACACCATATAAGAATCCATTATCATCATTTAATACTTGCCTATTGTGCATGTAGCCTCCAAACGGAACAAAGTAAAAATTGTCGTATGGCTGAGCTTGTGAGAAAAGGAAAAATTGGTTGGATGATGCCTGGTTTATTTCAATTTTTCTGTTATCGGAGAAAATGCTGCTGCTTAATCCTAAACCCAAACTTAGTTTTTCTTGAAATTGATAAGAATTTTGCAAAGAAAAAAGCTGTTCATCACGAATACTCTTTTCGGATGTTTTTATAAATGTTGAATTAAAATTTTCAGTAAGTCTTAAATCATAATTTTCCCAGGTTTGAATAAAATCAAGCTTTGTATTTAAATTGAACGTACTTAATTGTTTATTAAATCTAGTAAGTAAATTACTTTTGGATGGAAAAACTTTAACTATTTCAAGACTGTCAGTTGTTTGTGCAAAAATTTTAGAATGGAATACTGTAAAGATTAAGATAAGCGAAAATAAAGCTTTGCCTGAATAAATATCTGCTCTAACTTCTTTGAATCTATTCAAACTTTAATCCTAAATCTAAAGAAAGGTGAAATACTATTTGGTTCAGAGTTATTTCCCGAGAATGTAAATACCCTCCAATAATAGTAAACATAAGGATACAAATACGGCGGTGTAAATTTTATTTCTATCATACTATCGGCAGCTGCAGCATTAAAAGAATAAGACCAAAGTTCACCGGAATATTCATTTGTCTGTACAACTATCTGATACCTAGCCTGAGTTTTTAGTGATTTTATTTTAAAATAGTTGAAATAGTTTACAAAACCGTTATTCGGCGGAAAGACTAGTTCAGCTATCTCATAAACTTCATCAGAAACTGTTACACTTTCCTCACTGATTAACCCGCCTTTATCAACTGTGCGAATTTTATAAAAATATTCGGTGTAAAAAACTAAATCGCTGGTATCACTAAAATTCACATCCGAAGTAAATCCGATGAAACTTGTACTATCAGCAGTGAAATTTGAACTCAAGCCTCTATAAATATTGTAACCAGCTATATCCGATTCGTAACCAGGGCTCCAGCTTAAAAAAATTGAAATAACCCCAACCCAATTTCTTGCATTGATATTGATGTATCTAAGCCGATCCGGTTTGTATTTATTAATTGGAGCTGCCGATACTTCAAGTGATTTTTCGCTTTCCTCTCCCCAAATATCAACAGCAGAAATTTTATAATGATAAGTTGTATCATAACTCAGTGAATCATCAAAGTAGTAATTATTCGATGTGAAGCCGAGACATTCAAAATTCGTGGTGCTTGATTTCCGATATACATTGTATCCTTTCAAATCTAAATCAGAATTTTGATTCCATTCAATCAAAATTTCACCATCAAAGGAATATACAATACTAACTCCGGTTGGTATTGCAGGCGGGGTACCATCATTCTGCTGGTTTGTATCTGTTGGCCTCTCACAACTGTTAAGAATTAGTGATAAAGCAATAAAAAAAAATGAAAAGTAAATCTTTTGGGATTTTAACAACCAAAAATCCTTAAATACTCTTTGAACAAATTTCACTTTTATCTTAACTAAATTTTCTTTCGGTTACAATGATATTAATTATCTTGTCAAAAAACAGCAGCAGATTACTTAAAATGCAAAGGTTTTAAATTGACAATCAAACGATTTTTGGATAAGTTTTGCAATCAAAAAACTACTTTCAGCTAAATGTTAGAAAATTATTTACCGGTTTTTATTGTATTAGCAGTTGCAGCAATTTTTGCTGTGGCAACTGTGTTGTCATCTAAAATATTTGGCCCACAAAGACCTACCGACGAAAAACTTTCCACTTACGAAAGCGGTATGAAGCCAGTTGGTACTACTAGTGAAAGAGTTTCAATAAAATATTATCTCGTCGCTATGCTGTTTATTATTTTCGATTTGGAAGTAATTTTTGTTTATCCCTGGGCAGTGCAATTTAAAAAGTTATTTAATCAATTTGGAATTTCTGTCTTCGTTACTATGTTTATATTTTTAGTGATATTTGAAATAGGTTATTTATATGTTTATAAAAAAGGCGGATTTAAATGGGATTAGAGGCGAAATTAACTCAAGATGGTTTTTTTACAACCAAGGTTGATGCACTGCTTGCATGGTCACGCAAGAATTCAGTTTGGCCAATGCCAATGGGAATTTCGTGCTGTGCCATTGAAATGATGGCTGCCGGAGATCCAAGATACGATATTGCACGTTTTGGGTCAGAAGTAATGCGGTTTACTCCAAGGC
>JACAFC010000001.1 GCA_013388515.1 Ignavibacteriaceae bacterium
ACAGGTCCAGCGAACATAGCACGAACGATGGAAGTATCGCCAGATGGATTAACCTTGTACTGGACGATGTTCACAGGTGGTATGGGAATAGATATTTACACACGACCTGATGAATTATCTGGCTTTGTGTTTTCAGATTCAACTTTAAGAGGCATGTCAATCGAAACAGCAGCATGGAATCCAGCAACTGGCAACCTTTGGGTTTCAAATGATTCAAGAGGTACCGGACCCTATAGCAACTTAACTTGGTATGAATATAATGTTACTACAAAGGCGATAATTGATAGTTTCACTTTACCTGTTCCGATCCCCGGTGCAGCTGATATGTTCCCAAGAGGTTTAGATTTTAGCCCGGATGGAAATACAGCTTATGTAGGACTTTTTGGAACAGCCTTTAATCGAATTTATAAATTTACTAAATCCGCAGCGGCAAGTATCTATTCCGAAGATTTTGAATCTGGTTCAGCTGATGCAGGGTGGTATTTTTATCCAAATCCAAGTACAGGCTTACCAGAAGAAATTACTACAGTACTCCCGATGGACAGTGTTCCGGCTGCTCTAGCGGGCGGAGGAAACTTCGTTGGTTTACTACAAGATGCTGATGGTTCATATACAGGATCGGCTGTTTCGTTGAATGGAGATCCTACACTAACAAATTATTCAATTGAAGCTGATGTTTATTGTTACGTAGGTGCAGCTCCTTCAGCTTATACAGGATTAGTTGTATACGGAGATACTACGAAGAAGGATTTCTACAAACTACGAGTAGATTTTGATGCAAGTGACAGAATAAATTTTTCTGGCCGTAAAACAGATCCTAATACTTTTTTACCCTTATTCAACAAAGATTTTAAAGGAGTTGATAATCCTGGATTGTTTCCAACAGTCTCTGGATGGCATAAGATAAAGATTGGGGTATACAACACAGGTGCTGGTGAAACCAGTTTCTGGTGTTATTTTGATGGTCAATTATTAGCTGGCTGTCCAGTAATCGATACAACATCAACTAGAAACACCGCAGGTAGTTTTGGCTTATATTCATTTCAACAAAGCGCTTCAGGACTTCGTGCATACTACGATAATATAGTTGTCAATCCATTTCAAGCTCCAACAGCTATCGAGGATCAAGATCGCCCGTATATTCCAGAAGATATAAGCTTAGCTCAGAATTATCCCAATCCATTTAATCCATCAACAAACATTATCTATAATTTGAAAGATGCACAAAATGTTTCACTAATCATCTATGATGTTTTAGGTGAAAAAGTAAAAACTCTCGTTTCTCAGAATCAATCTGCTGGGCAATATACAGTTACTTGGAACGGAGACAATGATTTAGGTAATAAAGTTAAATCAGGAATTTATATTTATACACTAAAGACAAATGATGTTTTTGTTAGTAAAAAGATGTTGATGTTGAAATAGTAAAATAGTTTCTAGTTCTTAGCTTGGTGCTTATTATTTAATGTGGGTGCTAAAATTAATCTTTAGCACCCATATTCGTACAGTGTGTCATCAATAGTAAAATACTTTTTTAAATTAAGATGGTTAGAAACGTGGAAAGCTTAAAAAGTTGTAGACGTTTAATTTTATTTTATACACTTGCTTTTATTTTTTCTTTATGTGGTTTTCTATTCTCGGGAACCACAGGGAAGATTGCAGGAGTTGTTAAAGATGCTGCAACAGGTGAACCCATACCTGGTTGCAATGTATTGATTGTTGGAACACAAACCGGTGCAGCAACCGATGTGAATGGGCAGTATTTTATTATTAATATCGCCCCGGGCAAATATTCGGTGCGGGCTTCTATGGTAGGATATCGCACTTACGTTATTGATAATGTTCAAGTAAGAGCTGATTTAACTACTCAAATTGATTTTAAAATGGAAGTGGCATCAGTTCAGATTGAAGGAGATATAGTTGTAACTGCCGAACGCCCTCTTGTTCAGCTTGATGAAACTTCGAAGCAAGCAACTGTTACGTTTGATGATATTATGAATATGCCTATCAATACCATCACTGATATTTTAACTACCAAAGCAGGGTTTACAGTGGATGCAAATGGAGATCTTCATGTTCGCGGAGGTCGAACGGATGAAATTTCGTATATGGTTGATGGTGTTAAAATGGAAGACCCATTATATCGGGAGAACAATAATAATTTTAACAAGGATGCAATCAATGAGATGGTAATTATCAGCGGAACTTTTAACGCTGAATATGGCGATGCAATGTCCGGCATTGTTAACATTACTACTCAAGATGGTGGCACGGATCTAAAAGGCAGAATTGAATATACAACTCCTACATTGGAAAAATCCAAATACCGAAAAACAAATGCATTCCCAGGTGTTGAGGATGAATTAATTTATAAAGAACGCAGCGTAATGGATGAAGCTTGGCTGCCAATCCCGGGGCAATTAAGAGCCTCTTTAAGCGGGCCAATAATTCCAGACTTAACTTTTTTTGTCTCTGGATATACATTAAATAAGGATAGCTATCTTCCGCACGGTTATAATACCTCAGTTGATGGATTTGGCAAGTTGACTTTTTTAGCTACACCTACAATTAAATTCTCATTATCAAGTCAATTTACCAATACAAAACAGCAGGGATATAGTCATGCGTGGAAATATAGAAGCGAAAATCAGGCTCACACTACAACTAAAATGAATAGGCAAATCCTCAATCTTACACACACTATTGATAAGAATTTATTTTACACTGCTAATTTTTCACGTTTTGAAAATAAAGTTAAAGTTCAAGTTGGAGACAAACTACCTGCAGATTATAAAATTGGCAAGACTGGTGAAACAGTTTATTTCTATATTGACGGCGATGATTCAAGATATGCAGATAATAAAACAACAACATATAGGGGTAAGTTCGATGCCACTTGGCAAGCAAATAATTACCATCAATTTAAGGGAGGTTTTGAATTAGTAAAACACGATATTAATGTATATGAAGAGTCGGAACCTTGGCCTTCTGGTGCGAACTTTAAAGACATTTATTCTAAACAGCCAATAGAGTTTTCGGCTTACTTACAGGATAAGTTAGAATATGATTATTTAATTGTGAATGTTGGAATGCGATTAGATTATATTGATGCCGAAGCTACAATGTGGCCGGACATTAGACGATTTGGTTCATTTGATGCAAATAACAATTTCATACCGGCTGCGGAGGTTGAGGTTGATCCGCAATACGCCTTCAGCCCAAGAATTGGACTAGCGTTTCCAATAACTGATCAATCTGTTTTGCACTTTGCTTATGGACATTTTTTCCAAAATCCTAATTATAACGCACTGTATTATAATGTTCAAAAAGATTTATCAACCTCTCTTCCTTTAGTTGGTAATCCTACTGTTAAAGCTCAAAAAACTGTATCATTTGAAGCTGGTCTTAAACAGCAGCTAGGCGATAATTGGGCTTTTGATTTAACTGCTTGGTACAAAGACATAACCGATTTGCTTTCAACACTACAAATAAGTTATTTATCTCGAGATTATGTTGTCTACTACAATTCTGATTATGCTAGCGTTAAAGGAATTGATTTAACAATAATGAAAAGATTTGCTGATTACTTTTCCGGCTCTGTTGATTATTCTTACATGATTGCAAAAGGAAACAACTCGCAGCCCCTTGGTGGTTATTTAAGTGCCTATACAAAAGAGGAGATACCTCATCAAGAATATTTTCTAGATTTTGATCAACGCCATAATTTTGCTGCTAATTTTAATTTTTATGTTCCTAAAGATCATGGAATTCTTTCAGATTTAAATTTTAATTTTATTTTCAGAGCAAGCAGTGGTTTGCCATATACTCCGTATGTAGATCCAACAGTTCGAATTGATATTAACTCTGCACGAAAACCATGGACTTCATCGCTTGATTTCAGATTACAAAAGCAATTTCCACTGTCATTTTTATCAATCGCATGGTTTATGGAAATATCAAACTTATTCAATAATGAAAATGTGCTGTTTGTTTACTCTCGCACCGGAAAACCATTTGATAATGGACAGCCAGGATTAGTTGGTTCTTCACCAGACGCTAATCATAATCCTGCTCATGTTGGGGCACCAAGAACTATCACTACCGGAATCCAATTAATATGGTAACTGGAGAAAAATTCATGTATAGAGTTTCATTAAAATTTCTTTTTTTATTTTTAATCATCTTCATCATCCCAAGTAATATTTGTGCTCAGGCAAATTGCAGTAATTGTCACAAAGATGTAAAGCCAAACCAACTAAAGCCGTTAAGAAAACTCACTTCCAGTGTTGAACGCGGTTTAGGTATTATGGATAAAGGACAAATAAGCAACTATCTTGGGAACTACGGTATTCTTTCCAATTTTCATGAATACTTTAATGAATCAATACGCTGGCCTGCCGATGCAAGTGAAGTAATTCAATACTGTTTTGGTTTAGGGTTGGTTGTTGCTTCAAAAGGAAATGTAATTACTTCGGTTGTTGGTGGACCAACAGAAAAGTATGATTGGGCACCCAAAGATGGATCAAGAGGAAAATTATTTTCAGGTGATGTGACTGCTCCGCCTCCCGATGAAACACCTTTCCTTGCATTAAGCGACAATCCTGAAACTTGGCCTGAGGGTTATTTTGAAGCTAATGGTAACTGGGTTGAAACTCCAGGCGTAAGGCATTGGCCAGGTCATTTTAGATTAGATATTGATCCTTCATCACCAAACTTTGGTAAGGAAGTAAAAGGAGAGTTTGTATCCGATAGAGATATTTACTCAGTTTTTGATGACCAAGAAAATTCCAACCCTAAAGGTCCGCTTGGTATTGAAGTGGAGCAAACTGCTTATACATTTGGCAGGCCATATGCAGAAGATATTCTTATTTGGAGCTATAAAATACGTAATACAAGCAACAATACGTTGGACAGTGTATATCTTGGGTATTATGGAATTTTCCGGCCGGATTTTGATAATGAGGATTATCTGAACATTGTTGACACAGATCCAAATGATGAGCACAAGTATGGTGACTTCGTTTATGTTTACGATATCGATAACGTAAAAGATGGTGCATGGACAAATGATCCTGTTGATATGGGAATTGTTGGAATAAATATTCTTGGTACTCCTAAAAATATGGGAGTTACTGATTTTCATTTTTTTAGCAGAGAGTTTGCACCAAAAGTTGATGAAGAAATGTGGCCCATTATCTGCAGTAATTCTGCCGATCCTAATTTAACAGTACCCTCTGCGTATTTTCACGGTTCAAACAAGAGGATTGATAATACCCATCCAGATAGTTTGAAAAAATATTTTCCTACGGGAGCTCCAATAAATTATTTTATAATGACTGGGCCCTTTACTTTGAACCCCAATGAAACTGTCCAATCATCAATTGGGCTTGTAATGGGAAGTTCAGGCAGCGTTCCAAATCAACCCGATACCTCCGATCTTATGAATAACATGAGAGTGCTGCAGCAGATGTACGACAGAGGCTTTCAAGGTTCGGGTCCACCAAAAACACCCATTGTTAAAGCAACTGCTGGTGATAAAGAAGTTAGATTGGTTTGGGATTCAGCCGCCGAAGATTCAAAAGATGCTTTAACAGGCAAAAAAGATTTTGAAGGATATAAAATTTACAGAAGCGATGATTTAGGTAAAACTTGGGGCAGCCCAATTACAGATCACTTTGGAAATGTTGTTGGTTATAAGCCAATTAAAATTTTTGATCTGATAGATGGAATAAAGGGACCTGATCCTGCATTCAATCAATCTCTAGGTGATGACAGCGGAATTGAACATAGTTTCATAGATAGAAATTTATTGAATGGAGTTGAGTATTGGTATTGTGTTACAGCGTTCGATAAAGGAAACCAAAAACCAGACAGTTTAGAACAATCATATCAATCTCCTTTAGGAAGTTCAACCTTAGAAAGCCACACCGTTTCTGTTGTTCCTGGTGTGCGCCCCCAAAATTATTTGCCGCCGGAATATTACCCTAGTTTAAATACAGAAGGTTCATTTCCGCCAATAGGTGGAGTATGCCAGGGAATAATCTCTATTGACATTGTACAGCCGGATTCAATAACTGGTGATGATTATGTTGTAACTTTTGTGGATTCAACTCTCGAAATAGTTGGCAGCGATACCAACTATGTCTTAGGGTTTAATCTCTATAGAATTGACAAAGATACAAGAGATACGACCTTACTTCTCGATCATCATCTTTTTTCAAACGAATCTGAAGATAATTTGCCAATCACTGATGGATTTAGACTTACTGCTCTTAACACGCCATCTGGTGTTGCATTTCAAGGATGGACTTTAGTTAATAAAGATACATCAACTTTTCAGTGGTCTACCAAACCTGTTCCAAAATATCTAAATGATCGTCAAACCGTTCAAGAAGTTGTATATACAATTGATGATTACCGAATCACAATCGATACCATTAATGGCTTAAATGCAAAACTGTATGACTACTTTACTGATGTTTTGTATGATACGTCAAGCTTTCATTTGCCGCTTAAAGTTGAGGTTATAACTGACCCTAATAATCCAATAGATGTTAGTCAAAATACCATTCTGATGGAGTTTGCTGTAAAAGCTCCCTGGGAGGATTATAGAAAG
Organism: Ignavibacteriaceae bacterium; assembly: GCA_013388515.1. Taxonomy (GTDB): domain Bacteria; phylum Bacteroidota; class Ignavibacteria; order Ignavibacteriales; family Ignavibacteriaceae; genus XYD12-FULL-36-8. Next base: position 6,617 of record JACAFC010000001.1, read on the forward strand.
AATTATTATAGCCCGCTTGGGTGGGATCTTGTTCCCGGTGGGTTAGCGTATACTGCTGGAAGCCCAGGTTTTTACGAACGGTATCCAGATATGTTAAACTTTGAAAGATATGAGATAAATCCTTTAACAAATGACACAACTGTCAGTGGTTTACTGTTACGCACAAACCATCAACCTAATACTTATAAAAATGCTGATGGAAATACAGTTAATCAAATAGCAATTGCACCATCACATGGAGATCAATTTACCATCAAAACTTACAAGCCATTCCGAAAGGAAGTAAGGTATGAATTTTCAACCAAGAAGACTGAATACACAAATACTAAAAATGTTGATCTGAATAAAATTCGTGCGGTACCAGATCCCTATATTGTTTCAAATGAGTTTGAAACAGATCAGTTTGGAAAGCGACTAATGTTCAACCACTTGCCAAACGAATGTACGATTGCAATTTATACAGTTGCAGGAGATTTCGTGGACGAAATTATTCATAACGACAGCAGGGGTTTTGATTTTTGGGATATGCGAACTTATAATGACCAATATGTTGCATATGGTTTATACATTTTTGTCGTTAAAATGCCTGACGGTCAACAGCATGTGGGTAAATTTTTGGTGATCAAATAGTCATTGAAAAAGAAATTTCCAAGGTTAATAACATGAAGAAATTTATTTTAGCGTTTGTAATTCTTTTGCCGAGTACAATCTTAGCTGGCAGTTTTTCAAAGGTGGGCACTGCAGCAGCCCAGTTTTTAAAGATTGGCGTGGGTGCCCGTGCAATGGCTATGGGAGGGTCTTTTACAGCTGTTGCAAACGATGTAAATGCTATTTATTGGAACCCTGCAGGAATTGCAAATTTAGATAGAACCTCAATCGGTTTTACCCATTCACAGTGGTTTGCAGATATTACACATGATTTTGGAGGCGTAGTTGTTCCGGTATCAAGTTCGGATTTTTTGGCGTTCCATGCCACAACACTCAACACGGGTGAACAAGAAGTAACAACAGTTGCAAATCCGGATGGGGCTGGGGTGTTTTATGACGTTCGAGATTTGGCGATTGGTCTAGCTTACGCAAGGCAATTAACTGATAGATTTTCTGTAGGTATTTCAGGTAAATATGTTATGCAAACACTTTACAATGTTCAAGCTTCATCTTTCACCTTGGATATTGGTTCGTATTTGAAAACGGGATTTCACAACTTAATTATTGGGATGGCAATATCTAACTTTGGCGGATCTATGCAATTAGATGGCAGAGATCTAATAAGTATTGCTGATGTTAATTCAACATTTGGAGGTAATTACAATCCCGATGCAAAGTTGACCACTCAAGAATATCCGCTTCCTCTTATCTTTAGAGTTGGATTAGCTATGGATTTTATTGGGGGTGTGGATCCAGTTTTAGAGTCTACTGATTTTCGATTTACTTTAGCAGCTGAAGGAACTCATTTAAATGATAATAATGAACGGTTTAATATAGGAACTGAAGTTGCCTGGACTGAGACAGTTTTTATACGAGGCGGGTACAAAATTAATTATGATACATAAAAATGGGCTTTAGGTTTAGGTATTAATTTTGAAATTGGTAAGCAAAAGGTAGGGTTCGATTATGCATACATTGATTTTGACAATCTCGGAGATGTCTCACAATTTTCACTCCAGCTGCAATTTTGAATTAAAAGTCTGTTAATTACTATTAAATTCTTAAGGAGTACTTTTTTAATGAAACGAAATTTTATTGAACATTATTTTTTTCTAACCTTAACTATTTCTTTTTTATTTTGGGCAGAAATTTTAAGCCAACCAGACACTAGCAAGATTGAAGGTAAAGAATTTAAGGTATGGAAAGTGCCGAATATCAGCAATGGTGCTGAGTTCTATTTTTCACCCGATGGGCAAAGTATGATTGGTAATGCTAAATTTGATGATGATTCTTCGCACCAAGTTTATACCCTGAAGCTCGACGGTACTGAAATAAAGAGAATTAATTCAATTGGTGAAGATGCCTGCTCGTATTACTTCCCTTGTGGAAAAAAAATAATTTGGACCTCAACTCGTGATAATCTTGATTTACCAAAAGGCGACTGGTCAAATGCCAAAGATTATCCAACGGGTGCTGAACTGTACATAAGCGATTTAAATGGTGAAAATATTGTTAGACTTACGCATAACAAATATTATGATGCTGAAGTTTCGGTTTCACCAGATGGAAAAAAAATATTGTTTACAAGACAGATTGATGGGAAATGCGATTTGTGGGTAATGGATGCAGATGGTACTAATGAACGTCAAGTAACTTTTACAGAAGAATGGCAAGAAGGAGGCTCATTCTATTTGAATGATAATGAAACAATAATTTACAGAGCTTGGCTTCGTAAAGACGACGGAAAGCGCGGAACTCCAATGACTATCTTCACAATTAAAGATGATGGAACCAGCTTGAAACAAATAACACATGATGACGGAACTAACTGGGCGCCTCATCCAGCTCCAGACGGTGATCATTTTGTATTCATCCGAGTGTTGCCGCCTTTCAACTTTGAGATTTTCTTGATGAGTATAAGTACGGGTGAACAGGTAAGGCTAACTTATAATAATGCTTTTGATGGTTTTCCTGTGATTTCACCTGACGGAAAACTTTTAGCATTTTCGTCGAACAGAGATGAACCTAAAGGTGTAAGAAAACTTTCTCCATATTTAATGGATATTTCATCTTTGAATCTAGGACCAAAAGAATAATACAGCATCTGATTCTAGATTTTGTAAAGATCAAATGAGCAAATATTTAAGTCGACAAACAAAAATTCTTTCAATTAACCTATTACTTTTAATAGTATTATTAACTGCTGAATCTTTTGCGCAGGAACAGAAAACTGATACTGTTTTGTCACAGTATCCTTCGCATCACTTAAACAATGATGAAAGATATTCTGTGTTTGGTCCACCCATCAATGATCAGTGGAAGTTTCAGGCTTCTTTCATGAATTCAGATCATGAAAATGTGTCGGCGTTTAATTTCTATTCAAGAAATCAAAGAGATAAAACTCTTTTCTTAGCATTAATAAACAATGGATTGGAAAATACCAATCAGTATAGAGTAAGACAGGTTTCCGGCGGGGCTGTTCTCTTTCCTTTTAATAATGATGATAGATATCAGCTTGAAGTAGGCGGGACAATTGACGACATTTTAGATACTTCTTTTTATAATACTACTTTATTTTCAAGATTCACATACAGACCAACTTCGGAACTTTGGCTGCGTGTTGGTTATGAATATTTTGATGGTTATGAATTGGGTCACGGAAAAAATCCCTATACAAACTCAACTCTTAATTCATATTATTTTGCTGCCAAGTATAAATTAGGTTTTTTCACCCCTATTGGTGTTGTTGCTGGTGGAATGGTTAATGATCAAGTTAACAATCAATATGGCGGCGGCGCTTTTTTGAATGGACCATGGAATTTTTATGCATTTGGAGGTTTCATTAAAAGTACACAAGAAGCTGAGGATGTTAGAACTTTGGCTATCGGGAGATGGACTCCATTCAGACCAGATAGACTTCCGTCAGCATTCTTTGTCTGGAAACATAAATCAGATTATGACTTTCAGCTTGGAGGTTTGTTTTTCGGAAATCGAAACCTTTTTATTCAGCCTGCAGCAGTTGGAATGATTACCGGCATGTTTATTAGCAGCGTAACTTTAAGGGTAAATAGCCAGTTGCGGCAAAGAAAATTATTGGCAATCTCAGAGGATTATGAAAATTTTGATCATTCTTTTTTTTATGTTCATCTTAATCAAAAAATTAATAACGATGCCAATAATGTTGGTTTTACAGCATTCCAGTTTTACAAACTATTTGCAAACTTAGAGTTTTCAATTTTCTCTGAACCAGTAATAGGTTTATTCTACACCGAGGAAGTTAACCCGGTTGTGACGGGTTTTAATCCAAGAACATTTCAACCTATTATGCAGGATGAAAAAGAAAAATATTTTTCTTATCAAATTGGATTCAAAATAGTTAAAAATTTTCTTTTCGAAGCGATTCACTATCCCTCAAAAGATGATTTTACAGTAGCTTTATCCTATCTAATCAGATAGATTCTTAATTTTTTTCATATCTCTAATGAATGAAAATTACTTATATTAAAAGAACATTTTTAAAAAGATAGTTAACAAAATAAGCAACAAAAATAGAATAGGTTATGGCTGAAATAACAAAGGTCGGGATATTATTTGTTCACCTTGCATTAATCTTTTATACTCTTTTTATAATATACGAAGGCAAGACAAAGCAGGCTTCAAATAAGGTGCTATTATTTATTACATTGGCAGTTTTATCGGATATCACTGCAACTGCGTGCATGATGATTGGAACTACAAGAACTTATTTTACATTCCATGGTATTTTGGGTTATATTGGTTTGTCGTTAATGATAATTGATTATATTTTATTAATTAAGCATAGAGTCAAATCTGGTAATAATACTATGATAAGTGATTCGTTATTCAAATATTCTAAAATAGCTTATTATTGGTGGATAGCAGCATTTGTTACAGGTGTAATCGTTTCGATTTTCAGGCATTAGAACCATTAATAAATAGACATCGATATTCAAAATTGCAAAACGCAAAGAACTTTATTCTTGATGATTTTAATTAAGTCATTTCGGGTTTATTGTATGAAAAAGCTCATCTTACTTTTCTCAGTTATTTTATTAATTTTTTCACTAAATATTTCAGCTCAAGTTAAAATGCAAGTTGTTGCCGGAAAGGGCAAAGCTGGTTTTAAAGATGGTATGGAAGCAGAGTTAAATAAACCCATTCGATTAGCTCCATACAAAGATAATTCAGTAATATTTGCTGATATTAACAACCACGCAATTAGAATTGCAAAATTTGATGGAGAAGTAATTACAGTTGCTGGTGGACCAGACAAAAAAGGATTTGAGGATGGAGATGCTTTAACTGCAAAGTTTAATTCACCCCATGGTGTTGCTTACGATGAAGAAAATGATATTATTTATGTTGCTGAAGCTGGTGGAAATTTAATTAGAACGATTATAAAAAATAGTGAAGGAAAATTTGTTGTTGGAACACTTGCTGGTATTCCAAATCAAAAAGGATTCAAAGACGGCAAAATTGATTCAGCGCTCTTCAATTCACCACATGCTGTTATTTTAGCAAAGGATGGCGGAGTATATGTTGTTGATATTGGAAACGCACGAGTTAGGTTGATAAAAGATGGAATTGTGTCAACCGTTGCCGGATCTGGAAAGTCCGGAAATAATGATGGCAAGCATGACAGTGCAACTTTTGTTTATGCAATAGATATAGTATCTGATGGCGAAAATATTTTTGTTGCTGATGCTGGAAGTAACTTAATTCGGAAAGTTGTTCCTAACATATCTGTATCAACTCTTCAGTTGAATGATACACTACAAACACCTCATGGCATTGCAGTAGATGAAAATAATAACATTTACATTGCCGATATGGGATCACATAGAATTTTAAAAATAAATCCGAAAGGTGAAGTAAGAACCTTAGTTGGTAAAGGTAAAGCTGGACCAAGCGAACAGGAATTAAATAAACCGGCTGCAGTTCTTGTCCATAATGGCTATTTATGGATTGCTGATTTAGAAAATCATCAAATTAAAACATTAAAATTAGATAAATAATATAAACTCTCTATTAAATTGAAAGGGAGACTAAATTGAAAACCAAAATCTTTCCAGTTTTGCTTCTTTGCTTGTTCACAACAAGTCTTGCTCAGAATTTTGACTCTGAAAAACTTCCACTTGGCGACGAAAATCGTAAATACGATTTCTGTATGGTTAAACTTGATAAAATTTATGATACGAAGGCTAGTAAGGAAGTATCATTTGACCAAATGATCTCGGAACTAAAAAAGTATCGAATTGTAATGGTTGGAGAATCACATACAAACCAATTATACCATGATGTTGAGTTTGAAGTGATTAAAGGATTATTTGAGGCGGGTAAACCAGTTGTGTTAGCTTTAGAGATGTACAATCCAAAGCAAGATGAAGCGTTAGCTAAATGGGTTAGTGGTACAACAGACCCAAATACATTTATGGAACAAACTGATTTCTTAACTACATGGGGACACAATTATAGATACTACAAGGCAATATTTGATTATTGCAGAGAAAAACGTATTCCAATGTACGGTGCAAATATTGACAAAAAGTATACTTCCAAAATTGGCAGAGGCGGTGTAGGAAGTTTAACAGATGATGATCTTAAAAATATTCCTGAAATTGATTCTACCACAATTGAACATAAGTATTTGATTAAAGTTTTAATGCAAGGTATGGACGCTACTATGCCCGATCAATTTGCAAATATGTACCCCGCTCAAAGTCTTTGGGATGCTGCAATGGGTGAAGGTGCCATACGAGCTGCTGAAAAACATCCGGATGCAACAGTAGTACTTTTAGCAGGCAGCGGGCATGTAATTTATAATATAGGCATTGGAAGAATAATTAAAGATCGCAGCAATCTTTCTTTTGCTTCCGTTGTTCCGGTTGATATACCTAAGAAGAAAAAAGACGGCGGAATGATGGAAATAAGAAAAGAGATTAAGAAAGAGAAAGATGCTAAGGTTGATGAACCCAAAACTGAAATGACCGAGAAAAAAATGGATACGCCTGCAAAAGATAAAATGACTGAAAAAGAAAAGCCTGCTAATCCACATGCTATGACAATGATGGATGATACACCATATAAAATAGTAGTAAAAAGTTACGCTGATTTCATTTGGGGAGTTAAAGAAATGGAACAAGAACTCTACCCAGCATTTGGTTTTAGTGTGAAAGATACATTAAAAAATGGCGGTTTTATTATAGAACGTGTTTTACCAAACACCATTGCCTTTGAAAATGGATTGAAAAAAAATGATATCATACTTTCAATTGATGGAAATACATTTGAAAATTCTACTGCACTTAAAAAGCACTTGCAGTTTAAAAATTGGGATGAACAAATTATTTTTTCTCTGTTGAGAGGTGAAGAAAAAATGGAATTATCATTTGTTATTAAGCCAGTCAAACACGAGGAATAATTCAAAGAATCAAAATTTTATTGATAAATTCGATAGGAAATTATCATGATTAAGAGAATATTAATTCTTTTTGTACTCACTTTAGCAGCAAATGCACAAAATGCACTTATCCACCATGAACTTAATACGGTTATTAAACCTGAAGTATCCTTTATAGAAGTGATAGATCAGATTAGAATTGATAAATCTTTAGTTAAAGATGGCTTGAAGTTTAAACTGCATCATGCATTAGAAGTTGAACCTAATGATATGATTAGAAAATTGGATGAAGCTGTGGATGCTGAGGATATTGGAATGGACCTTGACGATGCTGGTACACATAATTCTTTAAAACTAAATGTCTATAAGATAAAGTCATCTGTTAATTCATCCATCGATCTGAATTTTACAATAAAATACAAAGGTGAGATACAATCACCCATAAAACAAAGTCAAGAAAATTATGCTAGAGGATTTAGTGAATCACCCGGCATTATTTGGGAAAAGGGAGTATATCTTGCTGGCTCAACATATTGGGTTCCTTATTTTGGAGATGATTTTATTTCATTTAACCTCACAACTACCTCTCCTAAAAATTGGAAAACTGTTTCTGTCGGTGCTCGAACACTGAATGAGGATAAATTAGACAAACACATTGATAAGTGGGAATCTCCTACTCCGCAGGAAGAAATATTTTTGATTGCAGCACCATTTCATGAATATTCTTATCCGATGGGTTCGGTAACTGCATATGCTTTTCTGCGAACTCCGGATGAAGCATTAGCAAACAAGTACCTGGAAACTACGGCTCAGTACATGGAAATGTACCGTAAACTAATTGGCCCATTTCCGTATACAAAATTTGCACTTATAGAAAATTTTTGGGAAACAGGCTATGGAATGCCGTCCTTTACTCTTTTAGGTGAGAAGATAATTCGATTTCCTTTTATTTTACATTCATCATATCCTCATGAATTACTTCATAATTATTGGGGGAATTCAGTTTATGTTGACTTTAAAACTGGCAATTGGTGCGAAGGAATTACCGCCTACATGGCTGATCATCTAATTAAAGAACAGCGGGGACAAGCAGCAGAATATAGAAGTGAAACTCTGCAAAAATATACAGATTATGTTACTACCGAAAATGATTTCCCGTTATCAAAATTTTTAAGCCGCCATGACTCTCCAAGCGAAGCAATTGGTTATGGGAAAACTTCGATGGTATTTCATATGCTGCGGCGAAAAGTAGGTGATGAACAATTTATTAAAGGCTTTCAAGTCTTTAATCGCAATAACAAATTTAAACGAGCTTCGTTTTCTGATATTCGGAAAGCATTTGAAGAAGTTACTGGTAAAGATCTAAAATGGTTTTTTGAGCAATGGGTTGAACGAACGGGTGCTCCACAATTAGTGCTTGAAGATGTTGAAGTGAGTGCAGTTAGAGGAACCAAAAATGTTACATTCACTCTTAAGCAAATTCAAAATGAAGATGTTTTCTTCTTAGATGTGCCCGTAGTAATTGTAACTAAGGGGGGCGCCAAAACTGAAATTGTTGAGATGAATGAAAAAGAAGTGAAATACAGCATATCTGTGAATGAAGAGCCCCTTAAAATTATGGTTGATCCGCAATTTGATTTGATGCGGAAACTCGATCCTAGAGAATCTGCCCCAACATTTACAAAAGCATATGGCTCAACAAACACTTTAGTTATACTTCCAAGTTCTGATGATCCTCAGTTTAACCTGTACAAAAACTTTGTTGATATGTGGATCAAAGGGAATGAAAGTAAGTTCCAAATAAAATATCAAGATGAAATTGATGACCTTCCAGGTGAGCAAGCTATACTCCTTCTTAGTTTAAATAATAAATTTGCTCCTGTTGTGAACAATTCAATTAAAGAATTTGGTTCGGAAATTATGCAGCATGCAGTAAAGTATGGTAAACGAGAGATTCCACTCGAAGACAACAGCTTTTTCTTATCTGCAGCAAATCCAAAAAATATAAAAGAAGTTATCACTCTGCTTTCAATTGGTAATGCTGCTGCTGTTGAAGGATTGAACAATAAACTTCCGCATTATGGTAAATACAGCTACTTAGCATTTAATGGAAATGAGCCAACAAATATTGATAAGGGAGTATGGCCAATTACGGGTTCTCCTTTATTCAAAAATTTATCTGCATCGGATGTTGACGTAAAACTCGAAACCAGAAAAGCACTCGCTAACTTAGAGCCAGTATTTTCAGCTGATAGAATGATGGAAACTGTAAAATACCTTGCTTCCGATGTATTAAAAGGCAGAGGAATTGGTACACAGGAATTAGATAACGCTGCTGATTATATCGCAAAAAAGTTTGAAGAATACGGATTACTGCCTGGAAGTGATAATGGAACATTTTTCCAAGAATGGACGCAAGATGTTCTTGATAAGAAAAACCTAAAACTGAAAAATATCATAGGAATAATTCCAGGATCTAATCCAAATCTTAGTGAAGCTGTAATCATTTCAGCTCATTATGATCACCTTGGACTTGGTTGGCCAAATCCCAAGAAAGGAAATGAAGGCAAGATTCATAATGGAGCAGATGACAATGCAAGCGGAATTGCTGTTATGCTTGAATTAGCCAAGACTCTTGGTAAAACTCATAAGCCGGCGAGGACAATTATTTTTATAGCATTTACTGCTGAAGAAGCAGGGCTAGTTGGTTCTAGGTATTTTGTTGATAACTATAAAAAATATCCAGCAAATAAAATATTTGCAGTTTTAAATTTAGATACAGTTGGTAGACTATTTGGAAATAAGTTAATGGTACTTAACACCAACACTGCACGTGAATGGAAATTTATTTTTATGGGAACTGATTTTACGACCGGGATACCCACAGAACTTGTAACTCAAGATTTGGATGCAAGTGACCAAACGGCATTTATTGAAAAAGGCATTCCAGGTGTTCAACTTTTCTATACTGGAATAAAATCTGATTATCATGTACCTGAAGATGATGCTGAAAAAATTGATGCTGATGGTTTGGTTAAAGTTGCAACTGTTGCTAAAGAAGTTTTGGAATATCTTGGTGATCGTCCCGATCCGATGCCATTTACTGGCAAAAAAGATGCTGGAACAACAGGTGGATCTACCGAAACTAAACCACCAACTGAGCGTAAAGCAAGCACGGGAGCAATGCCTGATTTCTCATTTAGCGGAGAAGGAGTAAAGATTGCCGATGTAGCTGAAAATTCTCCAGCTGCAAATGCTAAATTGCAAAAAGGTGATGTGATAACAGCGTTTGATGGCAAACCTGTCAAGAATCTAAAGGATTATTCCAACTTCTTGAAAGAACATAAACCCGGCGATACAGTTAAACTTACAATAGATCGAAGTGGTGAAAAGAAAGAGGTTAACGTAACATTATCCGAAAGATAAGCGCTGCTTCCTATATACTTTGTAATTATAAGTAAATGCTGAAACAAGTTCAGCATGACAAGGAAACTCACATAGTAAGCGCCATTATTGCTTTTGCTGTGTGAAGCCGATTTTCTGCTTCATCAAAAACTATTGAAATATTTGGATTATCCAAAATTTCATTCGTAACTTCATTCCCTCTATCCGCTGGAAGTGCATGCATCAGCTTAACATTTTTATCAGCAAGCTTAATTTTTTTGTCGTCGCAAATCCATGATTTATATTTTTCAAGATTTGCTTTCATTTCTTTTTTGCAAGCATCTTCTTTTTGCAAGTAATAATCAACATCGTAATATCCAAAGCCGCCCCAGTTTTTGGGAATTACAACTTGCGCACCTTCAAATGCTTCATCCATATCATTTGTGAATCTTAAGCTGCCGCCGCCGGCTTTTGCATTCTGTTGAGCTTTTTCAACAATGTTTTTGCTGAGAGGAAATTCTTTAGGATGAGCGACGGTAACATCAATTCCGTACCGAGGGAAGAGTAATATTTGTGTCTGCGGTACACTCAATGGTTTTGAGTGAGTGGCTGCGTAAGCCCAAGAGATTGTGACTTTCAATCCTTTTGGATTTTTGTCAAAGTGTTCGAAGATGGTCATTAAGTCTGCAAGTCCTTGAAATGGATGGTACACATCATCCTGAAGTGACATAACAGGACGCTTTGAGTATTGTGCCATCTCGTCAAGATATTTTTTGCCTACTCCGTAAAAACAGTTTCGGCAAGCAATTCCATGTCCCATTCGTGAAAGAATTATTGCTGTATCCTTTGCAACTTCACCGTGAGTTATTTGCATTTTATCAGGAGTTAGGTCGTGTGCATGTCCGCCAAGCTGTGTCATTCCCGCTTCCATGCTGTTTCTTGTGCGTGTTGATTGCTCGAAGAACATCATGAATAATGTTTTGTGAGGAAGGTAAAGAGTTGGTTCTTCCTTATAAAACTTTTCCTTCAGCTCGAAGGAAGTTCTGAAGACAATGTCGAGTTCTTCTTTTGTCCAATTGTCTTCTGTTAAGAAGTGTTTGCCTTTGAGTTGGTTTGTCATTTTTTCTCCATAGTATTTTTTACCGCAAAGACGCTAAGTCGCAAAGTTTAGAAATTATTCACGAATCTTTTAAATCCTTGCTTAAGTAATGGGACATTAAAGTTTATTAAAAATCCAAGCCGCTTGTTTGCAAGTTTTAAATATGAAATAATTTGCGCTTCGAATACGGGAAGCATAATTTCGACAGATTTAAGTTCAATAATTATTTCATTCTCCACTAGAATATCAATTTTGAAATCTTTAGAAAGTTCATATCCTTTATAAATTAATGGAAGCGTTATCTGGCTAGTGGCTTTGATTCCTCTCAGTTCAAATTCTTTAATCAAACACAGTTCATATAC
>JACAFC010000179.1 GCA_013388515.1 Ignavibacteriaceae bacterium
AATGCACATTTTTTTGCAAACAGTGAAAAGGAATGCTTTGAACAGATAAAAAAATTAATGACCTTCATTCCTTGGAACAATACAAAAAAAGCTGAGCCAATTCCTTCACGACCACCAAGATTGGAGTATGATATAACCAAAATAATTCCCGCCGAACCAACTAAACCTTACGATGTAAGAAATGTTATTCGATCTATTTGCGATAACTCAGATTTTTTTGAGATACAAGAATTCTGGGCAGCAAACATTGTAATTGGTTTTGCCAGGTTAGGTGGTGAAACCGTTGGTGTTGTCGGAAATCAACCCTTAGTTTTAGCCGGAGTGCTTGATGTAGATTCATCGGATAAGGCAGCTCGATTTATAAGATTCTGTGATGCTTTTAATATTCCTTTAATTACTTTTGTTGATTTGCCAGGTTATTTACCTGGTGTTGATCAGGAACATAATGGTGTAATTAGGCATGGTGCAAAAGTTTTATATGCTTATAGTGAAGCTACTGTACCTAAGATTACGGTTATACTAAGAAAAGCTTACGGCGGAGGATACATAGCAATGTGTTCACGTCATCTTGGGGCTGATTTTGTTTTTGCTTGGCCTACTGCAGAAATTGCTGTTATGGGTCCAGAGGGTGCAGCCAACATCATTTTTAGAAATGAAATTATGAATTCGCCTGATCCTGAAAAAACCAGAAAAGAAAAAGTGCATGAATACACTGAGAAGTTTGCTAACCCATATGTGGCTGCAGCAAACGGACATATCGACGCAGTAATTAATCCTTCAGAGACCAGAGATTATTTAATTCACTCAATCAAAGTGTCGGATAACAAACGAGAATTTAAACCTAACAGAAAACACGGGATTTCACCTTATTAAACATGGATGCTTCTAAATTACTCTCAAAAATTATAATTGATGATACTCCCTACGAAACTAGGCTAACAAAAAAATTCATTAAAAGAAAGCCGTACATTGAGGCGGATCCAAAAAAAATATTTGCATTTATTCCAGGAATAATAACTGAAATTAAGGTTTACGAAGGTCAAAAAATTAGCCGAGGGCAAAGCATTTTAATTTTGGAAGCAATGAAGATGCTTAATGAGGTTAAGTGTCCGATGGATGGAAGAATTAAAGCAATACATATTAAAAAATCTCAAATGGTAGTTAAAGGACAACTTTTGGTTGAATTAGAATGAAACTTAAAAGTCGATTTCTTCTTTTCCTTCTATTTGTAGCTGCATCCATTTCCTTCAACTGCTCAAATAAAAATTTACATAAAGATCCTCCGTATCCTCTTCAAAAAATGATAGTGATTCCAGAACCGACAGCCGAACAATTGACAGAATTTAATGCGGATATTGAATCTGAATTTACTACGATTGAAAAGGGAACGAAAAAAATTTCCGGTTATAGAACTAACAATAAATTATTCCTCCAAAAAATTATAACTCCAATTATTAAACCTCATCTTAAAGAGCTAGTTGAAAAAAGCCCATCTGAGATAATAAATACTCTGACACTTTTTGGATATGAAATATTCCAAAAATACTTAGGGCAAAATTTTTACAGATGGGGAGGCGATATTTTTGATTTAGATGATCCTCAAGATAGAAGCCACAGATACCAATGCACTTATGGATTGGACTGTTCGGGTTTTGCGGCTTTACCTTATGAGCTTGCTGTTCATTACAATTTACTTCCAAAAGAAGAAGCTCTTTTTGCATCTAAGGGATATGAATTTTATTGTTCCCAAAACCAATTACAAGATGTCGGCGGAAGGGAAGAAACAAGTAATAATTTTCGGTTGGATACTCGAGAACTCGCTGAATTGGGAAAAGTAGTATTTAAGCTGGAAAAGAATCAAACCCCAACTCCTGAACAAATTAACTTGTTAAAGCCAGGCGATATTGTAGGGCGATCCGGGCATTTTGGTATTATTGCATTTATAAACGGCGAACCGTACTACTTAGAATCCGGTGGATGGGTAGTCCCTAAAAATAATGGTGTTCCAGTTAAAGCTATTGAAGCATTGAAAATATTTGCAGCTTCGGGTTCAATAACTATTAGAAGATGCTTAGAATAAATGCCGTCATAATCTACCAATCAACTTTGCTAGTCTAAATCGCTATTTACTCCTTAGGTGTGCGTCCTAATCGTCCAAACTTGATTTATATCATTCCTTGAAGAACCAGCAATTTTCGAAACTTTCCTCATTTTTTATTTATCAAACTGTAACACTTTTTTATGTTGTCATTTTTTTCTCAAGATGACACTATATAAAAGTTGCATTTTTTTAATCAATTTGAGTTCTGATCTATTAGTTCTAAAATGATGCGCTGTTTTTTTACTAAGAATGAACATTTTTAAATAATGTTTCTTTTGTAAACAACTTACCAAAATCATACAGTAATCAATACCAAACTCACTTTTCCTTTTTACTGAACTTAATTGTGCTTGAAATTCTTGAAGTAACTCCTACCGAACACCACTGTGGCATTTTAGTTGGATTTCTCAGAGGGAATTAAATAATAATGTTCACAAAAATAGTGGAAAGGTTCAGGGAGTTACGATGAAAAAGTTGTTGTCAATTGCGGTATTATTCACAATGTTCTTTACTGGCTGTTCTAATGATGTAAACATAAGTGGTCCTGTAGAAGAACAAATTAACAAAGAAGAGTTTATAAGCAGAACTAACTTAGAAGGATTATCAGTAAACACAACATTTACGGCTTCAAAAACTATTGTTGGCAGCTCAGGCGGATTTATCAAAATAGGAAACTTAGCTACAGCAAGATCTGGACAGATTGGCGGTGATGCAGCTGCTATAACATTTCCAGCCGGTGCATTCAGCGGTTCTAAAACCATAACAATGACAATCGATAATGTTGCACTTACAGGTACGTTTTCTCCATCCATGACTTTTACTAAGCCTGTTTGTTTTAATGTTTTATTTACTGGCGTCAATTTATCAAATTTGCCTCTTGATCAATTAGTATTTGTTTACTACGATGCGAATAATGTGAAATATGAAATCGCTTCAAAATTTATTTACTATGATAAAGCTAAAGGTGTATTAGGTATTAGAGATGCTCAATTGCCGCACTTTTCTAGATATGGTTTTTTAAGAAAAGATGGCATTTAGGTAAAATTTTTATATAAGGAAAATGAAAATGAAAAAGTATATATCAATAATCGCAGTATTAAGCTTGTTCGTAATTGGCTGTTCAGAGCAATCAAGCATAAATTCACCGGTTGATAATGTGAATACAGCAGAACCAAATTGGATTACTCTTCCGCAGCCAGATGGAATGCAAATTAATACAGACTTGACTGTATGTAAGTCAATAAATGGTGCAGTTGGCGGTACTTTGGAAACAGGTACTTCGTATGTGGCAACAGCTAGAACATCTTCATTAGCATCAGTCCGAGTTACTGTAAAAGCTAAAATTGTTTTTTCTCCAGGAGCTTTTGTTGGTAAAAAATCAATTACAATGACTGTAAGTGACCAGAATACTTCAGTGTTGTTTGGTCCATCTATGCAGTTTTCAAGTCAAGTTGTTTACAATGTAACATACACCGGGCTGGACCTTACAGGTATTGATGCAAGCATGATAGACTTTGCCTATTTAGCAGCTGATGGTTCTGTCCAGATTGCTGTTCATAATGGAATTACAGTTGACCAACTAACCGGGACATTAAGTGTAAGCAATGCAGTAATACCTCATTTTTCTCGATATGGTTTTATAAATAAAGCTGGTCAGACAATATTTGATCCAAATTCATTTTGATGATTATTAAGTTGGATTTGAAAACTAAGTTCAATTTCGTTTTCCTCATATTTTGTTAGATAAACTACTAATTGATTGTTAATACACCAGCTGAAGATTTCTAAATGGAAATTCAGCTGGTGTTTTTTTTGAATTTCAGCAAACTAACTATCTAGTGCTAAAATTATTCTTTATGCGATTCTAGTTGAGTGGATAATAACGTGGACGTTTGAGCTATATAAATGTTTCTTAAAATGTGTCACCTGAAAACCACGGCTTAAACTGAATGGTTAATCATTACAAAATTCTAATTTCTTTTTTACTTAATGGATAACCACAAATGCTTTTTTAAGCAGTAATTATAAGTTTTTAGCTGGCATTCATTTGGCTGTTGAAAATGGAATTATTGGACAAAAACCGATTAATGATGATAAAATTCTAGGATAAATGATGAAAAGACTATTTGTATTTGCAGTATTAATTACGATTTTTTTGTTTGGCTGTTCAAATCAAGAAAATGAAATTACTAATCCGGCTTTACCAAATACCCAACAATTTGCCAAACCTAAAACAACTACTACCAACCTCAATTTAATATCCGAATTAGAAAGCAATGCAGCCGAAGTAACTAAAATAATTGATGGGAAAAAGGGCGATACTATTCACTTGAATCAATTTGCCAAAGACAGTGAAGGAAGGGTTGTTGAAGTAGATGCATGTTTTAAAGTGCTTCCTGGTGCTTTTAGCGGTACTATACGAATTACTATGTCGTTCAATGCGGACAATGGCTGCATCTCATTTTTGCCAAGTATGGTTTTTGACAAATCGTGTTCGTTAGATTATCGTATTTCAAACTGTAATTTTGCTAAACTTGGTTTTACTCCCGAAGATAAGAAAGCATATTTTGTATTCTTTGGTAATGATGGTTCAATCCAACCGGTCAACAATTCATTAGTTATAATGAATCAGGATAAAGGGGAATTGAAAGTTAACAAAGCAAAAATTGACCACTTTTCACGCTATGGGTTTTTTAGGAAAGCCGGGGGAATTGAATAGGCGGTTTTGCGCCTGAACTTGGTTCCTGTAAGTGTTTTACAAAAGAATCAAAGAGTGCTTTAGATTTTAAACACACCCGATCGTCAGTAATTACGAATTTTTAATTACCAAAAAAATTCAAATTTCAGCGCATTTAAGAACGGGCATAGATTCATTTTGAAACAAGCATTTCTTCTAACGACTTCTCATTTAATTATTCAATTGTGTCAACATTGAAATTTTATCTAAAAATGAAGTAATCCTTAAAGTACGTTTCTCACACACACTGATTTTAGCCTATTTTCGACCTCATAAAAAAATCTGTTCCTTTCTAAAACAGATTATCAAAAACTTACAGTAATCATTACCAAACTCGATTTTCCTTTTTACTGAACTTAATTGTGCTTGAAATTCTTTAAGTAACTCCTACCGAACAGCACTGTGGCATTTTAGTTGGCATATACAGTTTGAAGTTAAATGGAAAAAAGAATAGAAAATAATGAAAAGGTTAAGGGAGAGCATATGAGAAGGTTTTTATCGATTTCAATTTTATTCGTATTGTTTTTTATTGGTTGCTCCAATCAAGATAACAGTTTAACTGGACCGGTTGCAGATGAATTAAATGATGCACCCCAAACCAATCGAATTAGTTCAGCGCTCCTCGTAGAATCCGGTAAAGTGCTTCAAACTGTAATACCAACCCAGTTTGTAACGATAACTCAAAATGTAATCGGACTAACAGGTGGAGTTATTAGTATTAATCAAGATGTTTATAATAGTGAAAGAAAGATCGTTCATGTTAATGCCAACTTTGAGATTCCCAAAGGAGCATTTATTGGAACTCAAAGCATTACCATGACAATTGACGCTGATAATGGTTCAATTTCTTTCTTTCCTCATATGACCTTTCTACAATCGTGTAGATTAGATTTTGAAGTACGGAATGTAAATCTTGCCAATTTAGGATTTAATTCATCTGATAAGAAAGCGGATTTTGTTTATTTCAATGATAATGGAAATATCGACCCAATTGAAAATTTGGGTGTAACTTTAGACTACGATAATAGTTACTTGTTAGTTCATAGAGCAAAGATAGATCATTTCTCGCGTTATGGTTTTTTTAGAAAAACTGGTGAATAAATTTTAATTATTTAATAAAGGGATGGATAAGATGAAAAAGTATATATCAATCGTTGTTTTACTAAGCTTGTTTGTAATTGGTTGTTCAGAGCAAACCAGCATTACTGGACCAGTTGAAAAATCTGCTAAGAAGGTTCAATGGTTAACAATTTCAAATTCTGGAATGGCTGTTGAAGGCTCAAAAACTTGGAGTAAATCCGTAGTAGGTTCTACAGGTGCACTATTTAAGGGTACAAAAAGTTTAAGTACAACAGTATCTGCTTATGTAGAAATTTGGGTTCCTGCTGGTGCATTCTCTGGAACAAAAACCATTAGTGCTACTTTGAACAGTGAAACTTTGTATGCCGATTTTGCTCCGTCACCTTTAACCTTCAATACACCTATTTATTATACCGTTGAGTATTTTGGAGTTAATCTTGATGGCGTGGATCCTAACAATGTTGACTTCTACTATATAGATGGCGCCGGAAATATGGTTAAAGCTGAATACGCTGAACTCTATGTTGAAGATGGATGGTTATGTGTAGTTGATGCAAAGCTTCCTCACTTTTCCAGGTATGGTTTTGTTAATGCAGAAGGTGAATAATTAATTAAGTTTTTTGGGAGAAGGAAAATGGAAAATTTAAAACAAAAGTCAATTGATGAATTTAATGCTATGTTGAATATGCATGTTGAAATGTATAAAATGAATCACCCGAGAATATCAATGGAAAACTGCCGCAACGCAAAAAGTATTTTTGATATTCAACACGAGAAAAGTATAAGAGAAAGTTTTTGCCTAGACTTTGGATTAATTAAAAGCAGGCTTCAGATTGAAATGGCAGTGCCAAGCGTTTAATAGAAATCTTTTTAATTAATGATTAGGTGTTGGTATGAATGAAAGTCAAAGCTCGGTAATCTTAAGAGAATTGGAAGAAATTTTAGACAAGTACTTGCCTAGACGAGATGTTTTCGAATTACTGTACAATCTGGAATTATCTAACATTCTCTTTAAAGTATTCTATCCAAATGTCTATCGAGGTCAGCATAAAATTGATGATAGTAGTTTTAATCATCAAATATCCGAATTAGCTAAAAACATAATCAGCTTTTCAGAAAAAAGAGTTTCGATGCATTACCACTATAAATTGGTAATGGAAATTGTGCACTTCATGATAAAAAATGATGAGCTGAAATTAGCGTCCGAATTAAGCGAGAACCTAATTGTTAATATAAAAAATGAAAAGGAGTATAAGCCTTATGAAGCTGAGGCATATCTGGCTTTAGCTAAAATTGCTGTTAAATTAGGTTATTGGGAGCAAAGTATTAGATTCGAAGAAAAGAGCTACGAAATACATTCTAAATTAGAAGATCCGATGATAATAAAAAGAAAAGATGAAAACCATCCTGGATTCCAAAAGCAGTTGGAACAAAATGAAAAGCTTTTGCAAATTGGTTCCCAGGATGGGTCCCAATACTGCTATTATTCTTTAATTAAAACAAATGACTACGTAAATAAATTGTTAGAAGCACTTTCCAACTAATTCTGTAAATCAGCTCTCGTCGTGAGTTTTATTTTCACTCCCTAAAATAAAACTTGATGGGAGCTGGACTCTGTTAAAGAATTCCCTCCCGCATGCATCCTTAAAGTTTTTGTTTTTTACAATCTAATCATAAATTAGAAGCACAGTTTGCTGTTAACTAATTTCTTGTACGAAATCTCTAAAGAAAGTAGATTAAATATGAGAGCAAAAGTTTTATTTTATTTATTTTGTATAACACTTGCAGCATGGAACTGCAGCAGTGATTCCACACAGAAAGCCAGCAGAGTAGTAATCGGTGTCCCTGCAGATGTAGAAAATTTAAATCCACTATTCGCCTTTGGTTTATTGGAAGGCAGCATAAGGGAAATAATGTACCCTGGGTTAGTAATACATAAGTGGGATGATGCATCAGGGGAGATGATACCATCTCCTTCAATTGCCCAAAAATGGGAATGGAGTAATGATTCATCTTCAATTACTTTTTATTTACGGGAAGATGTTTTTTGGTCAGATAGTGTGAAGTTAACATCTGAGGATATTGTCTTTTCGTTTGATATTTACTCTGATCCTTTAGTTAGCAGTACATTTTATGGTGGGTTTGATAATTTTTATACTGATGGTGAGCAGCGAATTCAATTAGATAAATCATTTGAAGTCCTATCTCCCACAAAGATTAGAATAAAATTTAAACCGAACACATCGCCAACCTTGTTTGATATTGATATGCCGGTTTTGCCGAAGCATGTTCTTTCCAAAATTCCGCGCAGGGATTTGAGTACAACTAATATTGAAAAAATTCTTGTAACAAGTGGTGCATATAAACTTTCTGATTGGAAAAGAAATGAGTCGATTTCGCTTAAAGCTGTTACGAATTCATTTCTTGCCTCGAGCGATATGGTAAAAGAGTTAATCTTTAAGATTATACCTGATGAAAATTCTAGAATAACTCAACTAAGAAAAGGAGAAATTGACCTTATTGAAGATGTTGGAACGGAATTTATATCCGATTTAAAGAAAGAGCCGCAAATTAAAGTAACATCAAGAACAGGGCGAGACTATGATTTTATAGGATGGAATAATATTGACCCTAAGAGTTTTGGAGCCAAGAAAACTATGAAACCAAATAAGTTTTTTGGCAGTGCGAATGTTAGAAAAGCGTTGAGTTATGCAATCAATAAAGCGGAAATCCTTGAAGAATATTTACATGGATACGGTCAGTTAAGTTTTAGCCCTTTATCACCAATTTTTACTAATTATTACAGTAATGAAATAAAACCATATGAGTTTAATCCAACTAAAGCTAAAGAGCTGCTTTCTGCAGAAGGATGGCTGGATAAGAATAACGATGGAGTTATTGAAAAGAATAATGTGAACTTTTCTTTCACACTCTATATTGGTTCCGGTAATTCAAGGCGCGAATATGCAGCCACAATAGTTAGAAATAATCTTAAAGCAATAGGTATTGAAGTAAAAATTGAAACTTTGGAGATGAGCACTTTTGTTAATAAAATTTTTGAGAGAGAATTGGATGCATTTATAGCCGGCTGGACAGTCCCTATTCCATTAGATTTACAGCCTTATTGGCACTCAAATTTTACAAAGAGTCCACTAAACCTTTACGGATTTAATCAGCCAGAAATTGATCGGATTTTAGATGACTTGCAGAAAGAAAAATCACTTGATGTGAAAAAGCAGCTGTATAAAAATTTTCAGAAGTTGATACATGAATTCGAACCGGTTACATTCTTATACTGGCTGGATATTGTAACTGCATACAATGCGAGAATCAAAAACATTACTATTAATCCGCTCGGAGCTATTCAACATTGTTGGGAGTGGAGAGTAAATGGAAATTAATTAATCAAACGATTTTGAATTGAGAAAGATATAATGCGAATTGTTTTTGACCGATATATACAATGTTTTTTATTGGATCTTCAACTGCTTGCTGGCATATTTCGTCTGAACAAATTACAAAAATGCGTGAATTGTTCTTTATTGCTTCTTTAATAAAAGATTCAACCGGTTCTAATTCTTTTACTTTAAATGGTAAACAGAATATGGCGGTTTTTATCTCATTCATTTCCTTAACCGCATTACCGTAGATTGCTAATTCCTCATGCAGCATGTCCGGTTTTATTAAAAGATTTTTGTATCCAAGCTTAGTGAACAAAGTTTTTGTTTTATGTCCTATATCCTGCAGCGACGCAAAAGAAAGGTCTTGGTATATCGATTCAAAATCAGAGTTTGAACTTTGATTTGTTTCTGATTGATCAACACCCAATATATTAAGCCAATCCTCATTGCTGATTAAGTTATAAATTGTTTCATTCGAAAGAAACTCAATTAAATTTTTAGTTAGAAATCCTTTTTTATTCAGGACTTCTCTAATGCTCAATTCAATTGAATTATTACAAAAGTAGTTTAGTACATTTACGCTTACATGAGAATCATTTGATTGGACAGTTCTATCTTCATATTGCCACTGAGTTGTTGGATTCCACCACTGATCAAAATGTATAAGATATGAAGCATCTGGTATTTTCACTTTTATGCTGGCTGCAGTTAATCCCGCAAGCATAACACTAATTTTAGAATCTTTCTTAAATGCAGTTGCTGAAGATTCTAATTCTTTTAGTGGCATACCAGATTGATAGAGTACATACTTAATGTGGTTGGCCTTAAGAAGTTTTTCTAGTTTTTGAATACCTTGTTTATCGTATTGGGAAAATATTATACTTTTTTGTCCTGATGAAATTATGCAGTCTAAGTGATGTAATAATAATTCTGATTTTGGACTTGAATCTTTATGGGTTGAAAAATTACCAACTTGCTTAATCTGATGTATTAGAGTAAAGATATTCGATTGAATTATAAAAGGATTTCCGCCTTTGACTAAATCTATAATTCTTCTCCTGCCTTGTAAAATGGTGTTCTCAAATTCTTGGGCCTGTTCTTTATCCGGCTCCAGCCAATAATCATTTCTAGTAATACTTGGAAGACCTGATCCGAGACTGTACTTTGTGCGACTTAGAATATGGTCAAGATTATCAAATCCATCAAATTGATTTTTTAGTTTTGGCAGAAATCTTTCTTCTGTAATCTGGGATGGCAGGCTTGATAAAACCCACTTATATAAGAATTGTGGAAAATCAAAATACCTTTCATCTTTTACATCACTCTCGAGAAAATATTGAGCTTCATCTAAGATTAAGCAATCAACATCCTTAGGAAAGCATTCAGTCGTATTAGAGCTGGTGTTTTCATAAAAGGTTTTATAACCTAACAGATAGACTTCGCGGTTTTTGTCTTCGCTTATTACTACTTCTCTTCCATTACTGCTAATTTGTAATACTGAGGTATCCGGAAGTAGATTTACTATTTTGTTCACCCAATCATCCGAATTATCAACATGCTCGCCAACCAACCTATTACCAATATTTGATTCAGGACATAGTATTAATGCTTTTTTTATCAATCCGTGCTGCATTCCAACGTTCAATGCAAACAGCACTTGCTCTTTTTTATTTATGCCCAGCTCATCACAAATTAGTGCAGATCTGTTGCTAAGGAGAAACTTTGCACCTTCAATTTGATACTTTAGAAGATTTTTGTTCTCCGATTCTATTTCATCCCAATTTACTTTACCATCCCGTCTTTCGCTATCCATTTTAATAGCGATAGATTTTGTCTTCTTTGATTTATTATAGTTATTAGTTTTATCACTAACTATTGATTTAAGCTCTTCCAATATTCCAGGATTCAGTACTTCGGTATATTTATTTGAGTCAGTATTTATTTTTTCTGTTTTAACTTTAATATTTTCTGAAGAAGCAACTTCAACAGCTTTCTGCAATGGGGCTTTAATGTTCAGATTTTTAAGCTGAAATAAGGGCACCTTAATTTTTTCAATTGAAACAAACTTTACATGGTAATGTTTGGTATTTGAATTGAGTTTCTCAATCTCAACATCAGTTAATTTTAATACACCGCTTCTTTCTAATTCTTCTTTCAAGTCCTCTAATTTTGCTACCGTTAAGCTCTTTACTTTCGGTCTTTTATTTAGTGGATTGAATGCAAGTGCTAAGTATTTTCTCTTTGCTTCTTCTCTCAGAATACTCAAATTAAATATTTTTTCTGAAGGCAAAGTAGATGGCAAACAAATTTTATATTCAGAATTGTTGGGCTTGCTTAATACACAATTATGTGCTTGCGAATCACCTTTAATTAACTTAATCTGAAATGAGTTGACATTTACTAAAATTGGATCGACAGTTTTACCCGAACACTTGGGATAAAAGCTTTTCAGATTTTCTGACTTCTGATTTTTAATACGAAGAAAAAATCCTTTGTCTTTAGAATAAATTGAGGCTAGAAAGATTATACGAACTGTATCCGGCGGGAAAATGGGTATTTCATTCTGGAATGTTTTAGGATATGTGAAAAATATCTTGAAAGTCTTCTTTTTTTTTATTGTAACATTTCTAATCTCCTCGGAAATTCTGGATTTAGAAAGTGCAAATTTAGAAACTTGAAATAGCGCAGGTTTTTCAAAGGACTTGTATGAATCAATTAACCTAATTGCAATGCGAGGTTTTGGAAATCGTTCAAGATAAATTTGCGGTTCTCTAAGCCATTTACTCCAATGGAATTGATCGGGATTTTCGAGTGTAGCGACCGACTCGGCTAACGACTTTCGAATTTTTTTGTACATCAAGTCTATTCATTGGTTTTCTGAAGGTGAACTTGTTCACATGCAACTCTTAACCTATTAAAAGGTTCGAGCAGGTTCCGTTGTTCAGATAAAGAGTTTAACAAATCTCTTATTTGGGGAAGTTCTGTTTCGTACTTTTGTGATGTTTGAATGAATACTCTTTGGGATCCGCCTCTGAATGATTTTAGTTCCTCCACACCCTTCTGCGGCTGCTGATATTTCTCATCTTGTGCGAAAATATGAACTACCCTAATTCCTTGCTTATTATTTGAACCTAAAAACAAAGGATCTTTAACAAGTATTAAATCCAGTTCTTCGTTCAAAGCGGTAATCAATGGAATAGATATCAGTTCAACTAAAACATGTTCTAGTAGAACATCACCGTACAATGTTTTTTGAAAATTAGTGGTTTTAATCGGTGCGGTTACTCTGAACTCAAGCGGTTTTGTCTCAGCATCAGTAACAAGAATTGCCCCCATAATTCCGCTTGTTTCATCAAGTGTTAAACTTTCTAAGAACCCAATTTTTGCCAAATTCATTAAAACTCCATCATTTTATTTAATAACATAATTTTTCTGCTTTTTCAAAGTCGTGGCTTGTGAAATAATAAATCAAAATGATCGGTTTTGGTGTATTTCACATTCATTTAGCAACAATTTATATGCCGATTGAACACGTATGAGAAGGTGAATTTATTGATGTTTTTACTATTCTCATTTGTAAATAGGTTATAATTTTTTCTTAAATCATGTAATTGCGGATAGTAGAGGATGGACAGCTGTTTTGTAAAAATAGTTCCGTTGGTTTATATTCGTTTACAGTTCGATTGCATCACTTTATTTAGTTTATATCTGGATTAAGCGCAATACTGGAGTAAATAATTAGTATATTTTTTATAAATATATTTCTAAATTACATCAGTTAAAGTTCAAATACTTTGTAAAATAATTTATTCAATTTTAGCCCACTAAAAACATATTTATGCCTTCGTTACAAAGGTTAGTAAAAAATATTTTTATAATTTTTTGCATTGCAGTTAATATTTATCCACAGGCAGAAAAAGGGGCGCCAAAAAATCAATTAGGTAATGGATTGCTGTCATTAGCGGCTATAGCAACTCTTAGTCAGACAGATTATTCACAAGGTAAAATTGATCTTGGTGCTGTTGCGCAAGCAGAATATTTTCTTTCTCAAGGTGCAAAGTTAAGTTATGGATTACGCCTTTCTTTTGGCGGACAAGTACTTAGGGGTCAAGATCAAAATAAAATTCAACCCGAATTTATGACTGACATGTATGTTCTGGGGGGAGGAGTGATATTTGGATATAATTTAGGTGGTCAGTTTTATCCATATCTGTATGGAGGGGTTTCCAATTTATGGTTTAGTCCTAAAGATTCACATGGTAAAAGATTATTTAATAACAGTAAGAATCTATATGACCGCACAACATCTGCTTATGATATTGAAGTTGGATCAAGATTACTTATTCAGGAAAACTTGAGTTTCTTTTTAGGGTTAGGTGCTCACTTTGTTCAATCCGATAATTTGGATGACATATCTTTCGGGACAGGAAAAGATTCTTACTATTCTGCTCGTTTAGGAATTTCTTTTGCACTGGTAAATAAAAAAGACTCCGATAACGATGGTATAAGTGATTCAGATGATCCATGTCCATCTAATGCTGAAGATTATGATGGATATAAGGATGCAGATGGCTGTCCGGACTATGATAACGATGGTGATAAAATTTTCGATGAAAGAGATAACTGCCCAGATGCTGCTGAAGATATGGATGGATTTGATGATACAGATGGCTGTCCAGATTATGATAATGATGGTGATGGAATTTTAGACAAAGAGGATAAATGCCCACTTGAAGCAGAAAACTTTAATGGATATGAAGATGGGGATGGATGCCCCGATATCTTGAGTAATCTTCAAAAAATTCTCGATAGAGATGCAGATGGAATATCAGATGAATTTGATAAATGTCCTGATCAATTGGAAACGTTTAACGGTTTTGAAGATGATGACGGATGTCCTGATTCGATTACTATGGCTGATACTCTTTCCACAAAAGAGTTAATCTTAGAAGGTAATGATTTATTTGATTGGCGAAGTGCTGAAATTAAAATTTCGGCACACGAAAGATTGAATAAATTAGCAGAATTCCTTTCCGTAGATCCTTTTATTAAATGGGCTGTTGAGAGCTACACAGATAACAGTGGAAATGCTGATTCTTTAAAGACACTTTCGCAGCAGCGTGCTATCTCGCTCATTAGATATTTTATTGATAAAGGATTACCTTCCTTCATGTTTAAAATTTATGCTAAAGGCGGCGCTGAACCAATTGCGGAGAATAATACATTAGAAGGAAGAATGAAAAACAATAGAATTGTAATTAGAAAATTGCCCTAATGTTTTAGGATAGGAGTGGACTACTTAATTAAAGTCATCAACTTACTGATGACTTTATTATTTTCTGTCAACCTGTAAATATAATTCCCTGAGCTAAGTGCTGATCCATCAAAATTAATTCTATAAAATCCCCTGTTTTGTTTTTCCGCCACCGGGTTACAGATAAGTTCACCTATTAAATTATAAATACTCAGATTAACATAACCATCCATATCTAAATAATAAGAAATAGTTGTATTTGGATTGAAAGGATTGGGATAATTTTGATACAATATGAATTCATTTATAATCATTTCCGATTCAATTACATCAAGCGCTGCATCTGCGTTTACCACTTGTCCAGCAGATACTGTAACAACTCTTCTGTAAGCACCATTTAATGCAGTAATTGTATAAGTGCCGGGTTCAACATCACCAATTGCATAATTTTCGTTATATACATCATCACTTTGAATTGCTGGATCGTTAAAATTGTACGTAAGTGCGTATGCAAATGTGGTGTAAGGTGGTCGAGGTTTCGGGTCCGGAGAAATATCGACTCGTGTGCTATTAGCAGCATTTGGAATGAAACCATAAATAGCTCCCATACCACTGATCGCAACCCACAATTCCGGGTTTCGCCTTGTACGAGATGCAGAAGGAGTTTGTGTACCTTGCCTAATTTCGAAATGAAGATGTGGGCCAATAGAGTTGCCAGTATTTCCGGAAATTGCGATTGGTTGATTTGTAACAACAGTTTGCCCACTTCCCACTAATGGTTTTGTCAAATGAAAGTAATTCAGAAAAATGTCTTTATTATTCCACGTACTTTTTATTATCACATAATTTCCTGCCCCACCAGGTTCATAACCGCCAATAATATCATTCGGGTTGTATCCAACTAAATAAACAACTCCGTCTGATGCTGACCTTACTGTATCATATGAAATAGAGATGTCGATCCCATGATGTGCTAGAGAGGGATTTTGGAAATTTGGTTCCCCGAAGAGATATGAACCATTCGTTTGAATGTTATTTGGCACCGGCCTTATCATTCTAAATTGTTGTGCGAAACTCTCAATGGTCAGAATAAAACCTACTATAAAAAATTGCAGAAATAAACTTCTCATATTTAATAGATCGATCTATTGTTTCCAGGCTATATTTTTTCTAAAAGAAAGAAGAAAAATTATGATTAGCAAAATTTCATAAAGTAATTGTAAAAATGGAATTTGATACAGCCTAAAGTGGTATTTTAATGCAGCCTGCCTTTTATATACTACAAACGTATCTAAAAGAATCTTTAATATAAGCGGAATAATATAAACTGGATTAATGAATACAAGAAAAAATGAAAAGACTAATAATACATTTGAAGAATGCCATGTGCCAAGAAGGAGTTTATGGAATTGTGTATAATGGTGTGATGTAGTTGTATGTCTCGATTTTTGTGTTATGTATTCGATCAGAGTTGACTTAGTATGTGAAAAAACAGCAGAGTTTTTACCATCAACTATTCCAATTTTTAGTTTATGCTTAAAGGCTTCTCTCAATAACAAGTCATCATCACCGCTTGCGGTTTCAAGTGTATTGTTAAATTTCCCAAGTCTTTCATAGGCCGAAATGGTAAATCCCCAATTCCTAGCAGCAGCAGAATAGGGGAGTTTGTATTTTGCAGAAGAGAAAGTAAGCAGACTGTTCCTTAAATTTTCAAAACAAGCTAACCTATTCACTAAACCCTTAGTATAAAAAAATGGAGCGAGCCCAAATAACATATCATACCCCAAAAAGAACTTATACGAATAACCAATCAGCCAATCCTGAGAAGGTATGCAATCTGCATCGGTTATGACAATATTAGCATATTTTGCATTTTGTATGCCAATATCAATAGCTCCTCTTTTTCCGGGAAAATTTTTATTGCCTGCTTTTATCACCAAATAATTCGTTTTCATTCTTGATAACGCAATTGCTTTTTGATATGAATTATCCGAGGAATTATCATCAATTAGAATAACTTCAAATTGCTGTGCAGGGTAATTAAGTTTTTCCAAGGAAGTAAATAAAAGATCTAAGTTATCCTCTTCATCTTTAACAGCAATGATTATCGACAAATCCTTGTACCTCTCGCCAGTATTACTAATTTCGTTGAAAGTTGGGAATGCATGCAGAAGTATAAAAGAAATGAAAACGACAATAAGTACAAACAAACAAGTAATAAAAA
>JACAFC010000152.1 GCA_013388515.1 Ignavibacteriaceae bacterium
ATCCTATGCTGGTGGCCCAAGTCAAAATGCTGAAATGGATGACCTTAGAATTTATAGAACTTTGGAAAATGGTACCGAGGAAATGATTAAATTCAATTATGATGACATTATGTGGGGTTCAACAATAAGTGTTAAAAATAGGTACCTCCCGAAACTTGAACCAAGCGATGTTATGATAGTTCCTGGCAGCCCTAGGTTTTTCTTTAAAGATTGGTTTAACATGGGATTGCAAATATTTTCGGCTCTAATTTCGGTTATAAGTTTGTATATCATCATATTGAGATATAACTAAAATTAAGTATTATATTTATGAAAAATGAGAAACATCATTCCGCTTTAAAAACCAGTTCATTCAAGGATTATGCTGATTTAATAAGAAGTAATTTTAAAACTGTTTTAGTAATTACAGCGGTATTTTTCTTAGCTACTACTTTTTATGCTATTATAGCCCCCAATATCTATACTTCAACTGTATCTCTAAAAATATCTGCCCCAAAAGCAAATATATTAAGCAGCAAAATGGGAGAGTTACAAGATTTTAGTGGACTGGGAAGTGATAGATATATTGCGAATGAAATTGAGACAATTTATAACTCTACTATTTTAGGGGAAGTCGCTGAAGCTGTAGTCGATTCCTATTATGTTAGTAAAAAGCAAGACGACTTCAACTTAATATTTGATAAAGGTCTATTTAAAGGTAAAGCCAATTCTTTAAAGGATATTAATCATATTGCAGGGGAATTAAGATCTTCCGTTGTTATTCAGCAAAAAGGTAATCTTGATTTTATTGATATAACAAGTGAATCACAATCTCCACAGGAAGCAGCATTAATTGCAAATATCTTTGCAAAGAAGTATCTAGAATTCAATCTTCTGGAGAATAGACGACAAGTTACCGTTGTAAAAGAATTTTTGAGTGGTTTATTAAAAGAAAAGAGAGAGCAACTCTATAATGTAGAGGATGCAATTAGGGAATATCAATTGCAAAAGGGCGGTGTTCAGTTAGATAGACAAGCACAGATGTTAATAACTAAGCTTGCTGATTTTGAATCGCAGAAGAACATCACAAAAGTGAACATGGCAATTGCAAAAGAAAAGCTTAATCAGTATAAATCAGAATTAGAAAAGAAGGACCCAACAGTTTCAAGCTTTTTGACCAATAAAAGTTCCGAACCATATTTACAAAAACTTCAGGATGAGATAGCTAGTCTTGAAACTCAAAGAGATGTAGCACTCGCTAGCAGTAAAACTGCCCGTTCAAATGAAGCAATATTATCAGAATATAATTCAAAAATTAATGCATTAAAGGATAAGTTAGATAAGAGTTTGAGTGAATATAGAAATCAAATACTCTCATCCAGCCCTACTGATATTAAAGAACTTTCGCAAAAAATATTTGAAGAGGAAATTAATTACCAGTCCCTAAATGCGTCTTATAGCAGTCTATCAAATGTATTGGGAAGTTATGAATCTGAGTTCAACCAATTACCATCCAGTACATTAGAGTTTGCAAGACTTGAAAGACAAAGAATGGCTGAAGAGAATTTATATAATATTCTCAACAATAAATACCAAGAAGCTCAACTAAACGAACAAGCCACACCAGGTAATGTATTTATATTAAACAAGGCCAATCCTTCGACTAAACCATCAAAGCCAAATCGCTCGATGATTATTATAATGGGTTTGTTTTTAGGCTTAGGTTTTGCCTTTGGATTTGTATATATAAAAAATTACTTTGATAAGACTATCAAAACACCTGAGGATATTGAGGCGCAAAACGCAAATGTCCTAGCTTGGATTCCCAAAATTTCTGCTGAAGAAAGCTTAGGGCTTAAAAATCCAGAATTAATTGTTGCTCAAAAACCAGATTCATTATCAAGTGAAGCATTTAGAACAATTAGAACGAGATTGCAATTTTCACATATTACTAAAGGAGCTAAAGTTATTCTGGTTACTTCTTCAGCCCCTGGTGAGGGAAAAACTACTGTATCTACTAATTTAGCTGCAAGTTTTGCTCAGGCAAATAAAAGAAGTGTTATTGTAGACTGTGATTTAAGGAAGCCAAGAATCGCCGCACTTTTTGGTGATGATAATTCTGAGGGGTTTCTTGACTATTTATTCGGACGAATTCCATATGAAAAAATTATTAAAAAAACAGAAGTTCGAAATTTAGATTTTATAAATGGTGGGTCTATTCCTCCGAATCCATCTGAAATTTTAGGTTCACCAGTGATGAAAGCGTTTATCGATAAACTTAAAAATGATTTTGATATTGTAATTATCGATTCTCCACCGATCATGGCTGTTTCGGATTCCGAGATCCTAGCTCGTTTTGTAGACATTTGTTTATTGGTTGTCTCTGCCAACACATCCGAAATTGATTGGTTAAAAGAATCGATTTCATTATTAAAGCAGGAACATGTCAATTTAGCAGGTGTTTTGCTCAATAATTTTAACTATAGAAGTGGATACCACTCTTACTATAAGTACTATGATCAATACGCAGAAAAATATGGAACCACGACAAAGAAAGGTAAATCCGTTAAGTCCATATGAATCAATTTTAGTACATATAGTTAGTAAAAAACTTTACATGGTAAATGGAATATTAAGCGAAAAGAAATTAAGAGATAAAATATTAATATTGTCAGGTTATTAATCGATAATTGAAATTTGTTGTAATTCCAGATATTAGCGTGTCTCTGTTTTATAAAGGGAAGACTTGTTTATCTCAAAGTGAGAAAAAAAATAATAATTAGAAAAAAAAACACTGAATTAAGGTATTTCAGTAAGCAGTTGTTTTTGCCTAAGTAGGCATGGTTTTTGGGAAATGCTAGAAAATGAAATAGTTCTCTAAGCTAAAGCAATTGATGCAATAAATATGATTAAGTTTCCAAAATTCAAATATTATTTATTCGTTTTCGACATTTTAATATTCCTCTTTTCATTCTTTACTACAGCAATTATATTAAAGTTTAAGAGTGGACTTACTTTTTCGCAAATTTTAATGCCAAATTCTGTTACTATTTTTTTTGCGATTTTGTCCATCGGTATATTTTTATTTATTTATCAGTACAATAGCTTATATAAGATTAATATTATTCTAACTAGGGCTGCCCACCTAACGGCAATTATTCATTCAATATTTTATGGTTTTATCACAATCATAGTAATTTCTTTTTTGATAAAATCTGCATGGATAACTGATTCGCGACTTACATTACTTACTTTTACTATCATACTTCTACTCTATTCTTATGTTTTGCGAGTAGAAATTTATAGAAGACTATACATTGGTTTAAAGAATAAACAATTCAAACGGAATCTGATTCTTGTAGGTGGTGGGAAGGCTGGTCAACTATTGGCCACAAGATTAATTTTTGAGAATGCAATTGGTGTCAATATCATTGGTTTCATAGATGATAACAAAAAAATTGGTTCCCCTATTGTTGGAAACAAAAGCGTTATTGGTAACGTTGCCCAAATTCCATTTTTGGTTGCTAAACATGAAGTTGACGAAATCTTGATTGTTATCGATAATATCACGTACGAAAGATTGCTTGAAATACTGGACACATGTAAATCGTTAGATGTTAATGTTCGGCTCGCATCTGAACTATTTGACGTTGTTGTGAAAAAAGTTTCAACTGAGAAATATGCTGAGTTTCCTGTTGTTGATGTTTCCCCCCGAATTAACAACACGATTAATCTTTTAATGAAAAGATTCTTTGATGTAATTTCGGCAGGCTTGGGAATCATTTTCCTTTCACCAATTTTTCTAACCATTGCTTTATTAATAAAACTTTCGTCGAAGGGTCCAGTTTTATTTTACCAAACCAGAATAGGAAAAAATGGTCAATCTTTTCAAATGTATAAATTTAGGTCGATGTATGTGAATAAGGGTGAAGATGAAGAAAGAATGAAGATGATGCTTGAATTCATGAAAAAAGAGCAAAATGATAGCATAGGTGAAAAAATAATTAATCTGAAAAGAGTAACTAAAATAGGTCAAATAATCCGCAAAACATCACTCGATGAATTGCCTCAATTATTTAATGTAATTCGAGGTGACATGAGTCTAGTGGGTCCGCGTCCATGTTTACCCTATGAATATGAAAATTATGCTGAGTGGCAAAAAAGAAGATTAAGTGTAATCCCGGGATGTACAGGAGTATGGCAGGTTGCTGGCAGAAGTAACGTATCATTCAAAGATTCTGTTGTATTAGATCTTTACTACATCAACAATATGTCGCCCTGGTTGGACTTGCAGATTTTGTTTAAAACAATACCAGTCATTTTGTTTGCTAGAGGCGGAAAATAATTATTAAAGTTTGATTGAATAAATAGATAAGATGGAGTAAAAATGAATATCGGAATAATTGGATTAGGTTATTGGGGACCAAATCTGGTGAGAAATTTTCTTGCCCAAAAAAATGTAAAGAAAGTGGTTGCTTGCGATCAAAGAAAGGAAAGGCTTGATTTCATAAAAACTAAATCTCCCAGTG
>JACAFC010000180.1 GCA_013388515.1 Ignavibacteriaceae bacterium
ATGTTGGATTGAATGGCTTTGTAGGCAACGATATCGAGTTTCAAAATCTTGATAAAGAATTATCCGAACCAACTGACAAACGAATCTTTGCCATCGCATCAGCTTTACAAAAGGGATATTCAGTAGAAAAAATTCATGAACTGACTAAGATATCAAAATGGTTTCTTTACAAAATGAAGAACATTGTGGATACAGAAACAAAGCTAATCGGAAAATCTTTAAGTGAAATTGATTATGAACTTCTCAAAGAAGCAAAACAAAAAGGATTTTCAGATCAGCAGCTGGGAAACCTTACTAACTCACGAGCTTTGGAAGTTCGTGAGCTGAGAAAAATGTTTAACATTACTCCTTTCGTTAAGCAAATTGATACTCTCGCTGCAGAATATCCTGCACAAACAAATTATCTTTATGTTACTTACAATGCCAGCGAAGATGATATCAAAACAGCAGGACCAAATCAGATTGTTGTGCTTGGCAGCGGTGCTTATCGAATTGGTTCATCTGTTGAGTTTGATTGGTGCTGTGTGAATGCTGTGATGACTTTGAATGATCTTAGTTATAAAACCATAATGATTAACTGTAACCCGGAAACTGTAAGCACTGATTATGACATTTGCGATAAGCTGTACTTCGAAGAGTTATCTCTCGAACGAGTGATGGATATTTATGATAAGGAAAAACCCGAAGGATTAATTGTTTCGATGGGCGGACAAATTCCTAATAACCTTGCTGTTAAACTTTATAAAGCGGGAGTAAAAATTTTAGGAACATCCCCATCTCAAATTGACAACGCAGAAAACCGCCACAAGTTTTCTCAGATATTGGACAATTACGATATTGATCAACCAGAGTGGAAAGAGCTCACAAGTTTAAGTGAAGCAAAAGATTTTGCAAATAAAGTTGACTATCCGGTTTTAATCAGACCAAGTTATGTTCTTAGCGGTGCTGCGATGAGCATAGTTCTTACAGAGAATGAATTGGAAGAATATTTACGCAAAGCAACCGAAATCAACAGAGAACATCCTGTAGTCATCAGTAAATTCATAACCGATGCTCGCGAAATAGAAGTGGATGCTGTTGCCGACGAAGGAAAATTATTCTGCTATGCAATTTCCGAGCACGTTGAAAATGCCGGAGTTCATTCCGGTGATGCAACAATTGTACTTCCTCCTCAGAGAACGTACTTAGAAACTATGCGGCGAGTTAAAATCATTACCAAAAGAATTGCTGAAGCTCTCGAAATCACCGGCCCATTCAACATCCAGTTTATTGCAAAGGATAACGAAGTAAAAGTAATTGAATGCAATCTCAGAGCATCAAGAAGTTTTCCATTCGTATCTAAAACTTTAAAAATAAATTTTATTGATATTGCAACAAGGTTAATGCTTGGAGAAAAAGTTGCGAAGATCGACAAATCATCCTTCGATCTTGATTACGTTGGAGTTAAGGCATCACAATTTTCATTCACAAGATTAAAAGGTTCTGATCCTGTAATTGGAGTCGAGATGTCATCAACGGGCGAAGTTGCTTGTTTGGGTGATGATTTTAATGAAGCATTTCTTAAAAGTG
Source organism: Ignavibacteriaceae bacterium (assembly GCA_013388515.1). Taxonomy (GTDB): domain Bacteria; phylum Bacteroidota; class Ignavibacteria; order Ignavibacteriales; family Ignavibacteriaceae; genus XYD12-FULL-36-8. Next base: position 1,570 of record JACAFC010000180.1, read on the forward strand.
TTGTTTCAACTGGTTACAGGATTCCCGAAAAAGCTGTGCTCCTCTCTACTGGAACTTTACGTGATAAAGCCGAACTGCTGGAAGATACAAGAAGACTTTACGACACCGGAATAAAATTCTACGCAACAAAAGGCACAGCAGATTTCCTCGCAAAGAATGGAATTGATGCGGAAGTGCTTCAATGGCCATTAGATAAGATTGAGCCGAACATATTAACTTACCTTGGTGAAGGAAAGATTGATTTGGTTATCAACATTCCAAAGTCTACCGAAAAAGTTGAATTGGATAACGATTACCTAATTCGAAGAAAAGCAATTGATATGAACATTCCGCTGATAACTAATCTTCAATTTGCAAAAAGATTTATCAAAGCACTCAAACGCTACCGAACTGCAGATTTATTAATTAAAAGCTGGGATGAGTATAATTAAAATTATTATTGCCACTAATCCACCAGAGGCGTACAGATTTAACTAATTAACACTAATAAAAATTCTATTCGTGAACATTCGTGCAATTCGTGGCAAAATTACTTTCTCTTATCATCTGCAGATTGAAACTATTCAAATTAAATTTAGGTTTACAAGAAAAACATAATTCTCATGGCAATATTCTTCACAATATTTTTTACTGTTTACGCTGCGGTTAACTACTACATTTTCATTCGAGGGTGGCAGGCATTATCATCAGCATCCTATATAAAACCTTTCTATGCAGTAATATTTGTAGTCGCTGCATTATCGTACATCGCTGCAAAGTTTCTCGATGGAAAAGTTCCTCATTTCCTATACGAAGCATTGATTTGGATCGGCTCATTTTGGTTTGCATTCATGCTCTACTTTTTCCTTTCAATAGTATTGGTAGATTTTTTACGACTGCTGAACTGGAAGCTAAACTTCTTTCCGCAATTCATTATGGAAAACTATGCCGAGGTAAAAAGATATTTGCTCGCTGCAGTTGTAATCATTTCATGCATAATTATTTTGATTGGATACCTGAACACGAGAAGAATTGCAGTTAATTCATTATCCATTGAATTGCCTCGTAAGCAAAGCCATTTGCAAGAGCTGAATACTGTTGTTTTATCCGATTTGCATCTTTCAGTTATTAACGATGAAAAATGGCTGGAAAATATTGTAAGCAAAATAAATGAACTAAATCCCGATGTGGTGTTTATTCCCGGTGATTTTGTAGATGAAAGAGCTGAAACATTAAAACTTGAGAAAATCGGTGGATCATTATCCAAGATAAAAACTAAGTATGGAGTTTTTGCTTCGACAGGAAATCATGAATTTATAAATGGAATAAAAGGTACAAGCAAGTTTATAACAGATAATGGAATAAACTTAATTAGAGATTCTTTTCAATTGATTGAAAATAATTTTATTGTTGCTGGCAGAGAAGATGAAAGCAAAAAAAATTTTACAGGGGAACAGAGAAGATCTCTGAATGAAATAATGAATGAAGTTGACAAGAATTATCCTGTTATTTTGTTGGATCACACTCCTTTTAAGCTTGAAGAAGCTGAAGCGAATGGAGTTGATTTACAATTATCCGGTCACACACACCACGGACAAATGTTTCCACTTAATTTCATCACCAAAATGATTTACGAAGTTAGCTGGGGTTATAAAAAGAAAAGCGACACTCATTTTTATATTTCATGCGGCGTTGGTACTTGGGGTCCACCAGTTCGGCTGGGAAGTGAATCTGAGATAGTTAATTTGAGGATAAAGTTTAAATAATTTACAAACCCAATTTCCCTTAGCTTTTTTACTTCGGAGAAATTGGGTTTACTCAGCATCTACTTAAAAATTAAATGTCATTCCAACTTTAAACTGATCATAGGCAAGCGGTGCTGCACTTTTAAACGGCCAATTCATTTTTTCTTGACGCAGTTCATAAATTCCATATGATAATGCACTCTTCAAAACAAAACTTACAATTGGTAAAGCTGTGGGCGAAGACTTCCCTATCTTCTTTATAAAATGATCAAGCATTCCTTGTGCAGCTGCTTCAATTATACCGCTTCCAGCCCACTTCCAAAACATGTGACGTTCAAAAATAATTGATCTTTCATAACTGAGGTCAAGACTGATCAATGGAATAATGTTAAATCTTACTCCTGCTTCAGCTCCAGTGCCGAACCTAAATGCTTCATTAAAACGTTCTGCAAATGCAGCATCGCTTGGATTTTGCAGTGCATCTTTAAACTTAACACGAGACCAAGCCATTGATGTTGAATGATATGGAATAATTGAAGATTGTCCCAGATCATATCCGTAACCGGTAGCCCAGCTAAATCCAAACCGCCACATATCTGTACGAATATCTTTGCTTGAAGAGTTGCTGCTGTTCGTCTTTGTAAAAGAGTTTCCAAGAAAGATGTTATTGAATCTGTATCTCAGAATGTCTTCTGAATACTTAGATTCATGCAATGAGGTGTACCCCAATTTTACTTCGGGATAATTTGGCTTAGAAAAGCTTCCGCTGAAGTTTTCAAGATTCACTTTAGATTGACCAAAATTTAATGCAATCGTTGGCGACCCGTGAAATCTAAATTCCTTTGTTTCAAATTCCCAATCGAAATCAAAGTCATCCCAGTCTTCAGAGTCAGATACACATTCAGAGTCTTCAAAGGTTAATAAAGAATCTTCCTCCTGTGCGAAGGCAGTTAAGCTCAAAAAGAAGAAACAGAAAAATACAGTTAGTAATTTTTTAGTTGACATAAGCACCTCGTTGATTTGAAAATTAAAATTTGTTGATGTATCCTTTTATCAAGCATTATGCCGTTAGCACACTGCTATTTCAATTATTATTCTAGCAACAAATCATTGAATGTTTGATTTAGTGAAATATCAAGTCCACTTTTATATACAATCTAAAGCAGAAGCAAGTTAGAATAAGCATTGTAAAGAACCTGATAGCCACGCTGCAATTTTATTAAAACTTTGTGACAAGCTCAGATTTATTATTTAAGTGGTAAAATGGATTGAGAAATGGTAATTAAATGTAAAGGTTGAAGTTCATGTTTGAAGAAAATACTCAATCACCTGATCCAAATATACATGAAATTTTTGAGGCAAGTTTTTATACTTGGAGGAAAGTCTTGACTTTACTACTTCAAAATTCTCGCTCTTCAACTCAACTACCGAATCTTGGATGTTGCTTAGGAAGGTTTTCAATTTAGCTGCAGCTCTTTCACAAACTTCTTCATCTTCAGTATTAGCTAACAATTTACATGTTTTTTCAACATCAAAATTATTTTCAATTAAAGATTTAAAAGCTAAACCGCGAAAATTTTCTGAGACTAAGGTTCTGCTTACATCACCTAGTTCCTTTGCAGTTTCAACAATGGATGAATGAGAAAATTTTTTCTGTCTTAGTGACTCAAGAACAAGATCTTCAAAATTTAACTTAAATCCTTTTACAATCTCATTCGGAAGATCGCTAAGCTGCAGCATATTTCTTCCGGCAGATTTTGCAAAGATAACCGCACGTTTAATCACTGATTCAAGCTCTCTTATATTGCCGCTCCATTTGCAATTATTTAGAGCATCCACAACTGCTTTTGATAACTTGAAATCTTTTGCTTCATTGCTCAGAAAGTAACGTGCAATCGGTTCAATATCTTCCTTTCGCTCACGCAGAGGAGGCAGATCAATTCTGATAACATTAAGCCGGTAATAAAGATCTTCTCTAAATTTCTTTTCCTTAACTGCCAGTTCTAATTTTTTATTAGTTGCCGCAACTATTCTGATATTTACTTTTGAAGTTTTTGATGAACCAACTTTTTCAAACTCACCTGTTTGCAGAACTCTCAATAATTTCACCTGGAAGTTCTCGGAGGTTTCAGCTATTTCATCTAGGAAAATTGTACCGTTGTCAGCAGCTTCGAACCTTCCGATTTTATCTGCTAATGCTCCGGTGAATGAACCTTTTACATGACCAAACAATTCCGACTCAAGAAGTGTTTCAGAAATTGCTCCGCAGTTAACAGCAACAAAATTATTTTGATTTCTTTTACTAAGTGCATGAACAGCCCTTGCAATCAACTCCTTGCCCGTTCCGCTTTCACCAATTATTAAAATGTTGGCATCTTCTGGCGCAGTTTTTTGAATCAAATCAACAACATTTTGCATCACTTTGGATTTATAAACGATACCGTAAAAGTTTTTAATCTCATTCGCTGAACTAAAATCACACACGGTATCATCTTCGGCTGATTTTTTAAGCTTAGTAATTTCATCTTCGAGTGATTTAATTTTTTGGATTAGCTGTTCCGATTTATCTCTGTCAACTTTTTCAAGCTGTGTCTTTAAAGTTTGTAATTCGTTTTCTTTGCCAGCCAGGTGCAGCTTCAAAACACGTGCCTCATCAAGCACTTCTTCAAGTTCAGTCTTCTTTTCCGTAAGTTCAGAATAAACTTGAAAGACAACCAGCAGAATGAATGGAAGAATAATTGCCAAGTAATTTAGTCTTAAATAGAAAGAGGAATGAAGTAAAAAAGCCAAAATGATTAAGCTGACAAACACGGCAACAAGAATCAAGTATTTATTAGAATCACTCTTTCGAAATAACCAGATAGCTAAAACAAAAAACAGCGGAAAAAGTATAGTAGAAATAAACTTAAATTTATCCGTGAAAAATCTTTTGTGAATTAGATTATCTAAAGCAAAAGCATGAAGTGTAAAAGCTGGGGCGTCATCATCAAAATTAGTTTGCAAACTTTGTGAGATTTGTGGATCGCTTACACTTATTATTACGATTTTATCTTTCAGATTCTTTAACTCTTCACTCTCTGTTTGAATTAAATCGTAGAACTCAAGCAGCGAATAGTTTTTAAATTTTTTCCAGCTTGAAATAAAATTGATATCAATTTCTTTAGGATAACCCTCGCTTGTTGTACCAGCAAGCTGATATGTGAAAGCTTTTTCGGTAATATCATCAGCTTTAACGGCCAAAGGAATTTTTATCGTTGGATCTTGTACATAATTGATATGACCGGTTATAATTTTTTCATCAAGCAATTTTGGACTTGGATAGCTTAACGAATCTGAAGTATAAAAATTATTAGTTGGAGTGATATTTCCAGCCACCGAACTTAGAACAACTCGATCTGATTTTATAATCTCATTAGTAAGTAGATTATCATAAACAGTCTGCGAAATGAATTTTGCACTAAGGAAGATTTCGAGCCCAATTGCTTTAACATTATGTTCCGTAAGCTTATTAATTAACAAAGCATAGTAGCTTCTTTTAATTGGCCAAGAACCAATGTTTTCCAAATCAGATGAAGAGATGTGAATGAGAACAATGTTGGAATCGGGTGCTGATTCCCCTTCTATTTTAGAAAAAAATTTTTCAGTATAAAGGTTTAGCGGAACGAACAAGTCCTTAAACAGTACTAAAACTAAAGATGTGCAAACAACAATTGCTGTTCTTGCTATAGTTTTATTTTTTATCAAAGCCGCTAGGTTCATAAGTCAATAATCTGGTTACGGCAAAGATAAAGATTTTATTTTTATCATAAACAAACGCAAGATAGTTGATTATTGTGAAAATTTATTTTAGGTTTCAATTGAAATTTTTACGGGAGATAACGTGGGGTAACTTTTCACCCAAAGCTAATCTATTCACAAATTAATATTGCTCTCTGCTACGGGGGGGGGGACAAAAATGTTAATGCAGATCCTGCCGATTTTTCACTTCGTTATTATAGAAGAAAGTCCCTTACTACTCCCAATCATTCCACAGTATTTCTTATTCAGGTATTATGCAACTGGTTTCACATAGCTCCGTTGACCAAACTCAACTTCTTTCTTTTATAAACAAATTAATTTATAATCAAACTATTTAGGGGCTAAAATGAAACAGTTAATTATAAGTTCTATTTTCTTTGTAATTTCTTTTGTACTTTTTTCTACTTGCAGTAATGATGGTAATCCTGTTGTAACACCAACTAAAGAAAACGAAAACGCATTCTTAGAAAAAAAGAAGAAAAAATGGCCGGAGGTTATTTATGATTCTACTTACGGCGAGATTGTAATGGATTACAATGTTATAACACCAATGGCAGCTCCATGTGGAGAAAAGACAACCTATGGTATAGCTCTCCTCATTTTGAACCAAAAGCTGGAAAAACTATTGGTATTTTACCGAATGATTATTCAGTCTCTAATCTTTCCACCTTAAAAACCAAATGGGGATATTCAGAGCTTTTTATAGGAGCAGATCAGACAATTTACAACAACGCATTGAATGCCGGCTATACAACATCAGGTATGATGATTAATATTGGATTTAGAACTAATTACGAACAATATATAGATGTAGTTAATAACTATAACGTCAAATATTATTATATAGATGAGGCGGTTGAACACGCATGTTTTACAAACGCATATTTAAATCATCGCTTGTATAACCCTGATGAGTTGTATGAAATAAGTAATTATGTCCATGGAGTTAGACCAGGGTCCTTATTTGTAAGTAGCGGCTATAAAAGATGTAGCCATCTTTGGTGGTTATCTAACTACGTTGATTTATTAATGTTTTCTTCCTATTCTCATTGGTACGAGCCAGTTATAAATTTTATTCCTTGCACTTCAAATATGAATTGGGGTCCAGCGACCGAAGTGCCGTGGATAGAGACAGGAAACACAGATCAGCGACAAGATTGGTCAGATATGAGGTCACGATTCGGTAATAAATTCTCACAAACCTGGATAGGTACACACCAAGACTGAACAGAGTATATTTCTCTATTCGGGCATGCAAATAATTTAGGATTAAATAAAATTTGG
>JACAFC010000200.1 GCA_013388515.1 Ignavibacteriaceae bacterium
AAGGCAGTCACACACTGCAGATAAGCTTTTTCTTCGGCGGTTTCAATTTTAGTTTTATAGAATTTCTTACGGTATCTACTGAGATTGATAATCCCGATTTTAAGAATTATTCTTTTCAATTGGAGCAAAATTTTCCCAACCCTTTCAATCCAACCACTCAGATCAATTATTCCATATCAAGTGCGTCAATTGTTATAATAAATATTTATAATCTAAATGGGGAATTAATCAAAAATATTGTTAATGAGTATATACAGCCTGGAAATTACAGTGTTAAATTTGATGCTGAAAGATTGAGCAGTGGTGTTTATCTTTGCAGTATGAAGGCGGACAATTTTTCGGATTACAAAAAAATTATACTCCTAAAATGAAAAAGCTGCCATTTACTGGATTACTAATTATAAATATTCTTCTTCAACTAGATGTATATTCCGTTGGTTTAGACATTCCACAGAAATTGGAGTCAAGCAGCTTAATATTCACCTCATCAAATTTGCCAATTGTTGTAATCAATACAAATGGGCAGCCAATTGTAAATGATAAAAAAATTACGGCTGATATGGGTATTATTTACAATGGTGAAGGCATAAGAAATTATCTAACAGATCCATTTAATAATTTTAACGGAAAAATTGGCATCGAATTAAGAGGATCCTCATCTCAAATGTTTCCCAAAAAACAGTATGCTGTTGAAACTCGTGATTCAGCTGGAAACGATTTGGATGTTTCACTTCTAGGCTTTCCACCTGAAAGTGATTGGATTTTGTTTGCACCGTATAACGACAAAACTTTAATTCGAGATGTATTAGCTTATAAATTGGCAAATGATTTTGGCTGTTATGCAAGTCGCTCTAAGTTCTGCGAGGTCGTTCTAAATAATGAATATGTTGGTGTTTATGTATTATTGGAGAAAATAAAACGAGATGCTAATAGAGTTAATATTAAAAAACTTGAACCTGCAGATATTTCAGGAGATGCACTTACCGGTGGTTATATAATAAAAATTGATAAATCAGATGGGGAAAATAACTCTGGATGGCTTTCGAACTATTTACCATTCCAGCAAACATCAAATAAAGTTTACTACCAATATCACTACCCGGCTGCGGACGAAATCGTTCAGGCACAAAAGAATTATATTCAAACATGGATATTTAATTTTGAAACAGTAATGAAATACAGTTCGAATATTGCAGATACTTCAACGGGTTATCCGAAATATCTTGATGTTAATTCTTTTGTGGATTTTGTTCTTATAAACGAAATAACAAAAAATGTAGATGGTTATAGACTTAGCACATATTTTTATAAAGATCGTGACAGTAAAAATACTAAGTTGTTTGCAGGACCAGTTTGGGATTTCAATTTAGGTTTTGGCAATGCAGATTACTATGAAGGAGGTTTAACAACGGGTTGGCAGCTTCAGTATCTCACTAATTACTCAAATATGTCCAACGAGGCATTTTTAGCTCCATTTTGGTGGCGAAAACTATTTGATGATACTAATTTTAGAAATAATGTTTATGCCAGATGGAATCAACTAAGAACAAGTAATTTAAAGGTACAAAATATATTAAACACGGTAGATTCATTAACAACTTTATTAAGTGAAGCCAAAACAAGAAATTTTGAAAGATGGCAAGTGATAGGACAATGGGTTTGGCCAAATTATTTTGTAGGACAAACATATGAGCAGGAAATAGCATTTTTAAAAGGATGGATTACAAACCGCATATATTGGCTTGATGCAAACATGATTGGTGAACCTACAAATCTAAGGGAAAGGAATGATTTAATGCCTTTCGGATTTTCACTTTCCCAAAATTACCCGAATCCATTTAATCCAAATACAACATTTGAATATTCTGTTCCAATGCAATCTTATATTCAAATTGTGATTTTTGATGTAATGGGAAATTGTATTTCAACAATTGTAGAAGAAACAAAAAGTCCCGGAAAATATTCTGTCGAGTTTGATGCATTTAATTTATCGAGTGGAATTTATTATTGTAAGATGAACGCAGCCGATTTTACTGCAGTGCGAAAAATAATTTTATTAAAATAGATATTATAAAATCCCTCCATCTGTCTTATATTTGTCAAGAATTCTATTTCTTAAAATTTGAGGTGAACCAAATGAGGATATCAACTATTATTTCTCTTGTATTTATTATTTTCCATCTGAGTAGTGCTCAGCCCATCGAACTGAAATCACCAAACAATGTTTTAAAACTAACCTTTAAAGTTGAAGATGGGGTTCCCATTTATTCCTTATCACGTTTAGGCAAAATTGTGCTCAACTATTCCAAACTTGGCTTTGTACTTAAAGACACTGAACCATTAAACGGCAGCTTTAGAGTTCTCTCAACTTCGCAAACTGCATATGATGAAACGTGGACTCCAGTCTGGGGCGAGCAAAAGTACATTCGTAATAATTATAACGAGCTTAAAGTTTCATTGATCGAAGTAAAAAATAAAACTAGGAAATTGGATATTGTATTCAGAGTTTTTGATGATGGTATTGGTTTCAGATACGAATTTCCAGTTCAAGACAGCTTGCAATACTTTGTTGTGCAAGAAGAGTTGAGTGAGTTTGCATTGACTGATGATCATAAAACTTTTTGGATCCCCGGCGATTATGACTCTCAGGAATACACTTACATAACATCAAAATTAAGTGAGGTTGATGCAAGCGTTGGGAATAAATTTGATGACATTATTGTTAAAACAGTACCAATGAGTAATTTGGTTCAAACACCATTAATGATGAAAACGTCTGACGGGTTGTATATCAATATTCATGAAGCTGCTTTACTAGATTATCCTGTAATGCATTTAATTGTTAACAAATCTAAATTTGTACTGCAGTCAAATCTTGCCGCAGATGTTTATGGCAATGGGGCTTATCTTCAAACTCCATGTAAAACACCTTGGCGAACAATAATTATTGCTGACAAAGCTGAAGATATTCTCTCATCCAAATTAATATTAAACCTGAATGAACCCACAAAAATAAAAGATGTAAGCTGGATTAAACCGATTAAGTATGTTGGTATTTGGTGGGAAATGCATATTGGTTATTCAACCTGGCATTATTCAGATTTAAAAAATGTTAAGCTGAAGGATATGAATTGGAATTCAGTTAAACCAAATGGTAAGCATGGCGCTACTACCGAAAGGACCAAACGATACATTGATTTTGCTGCTGAACATGGTTTTGATGCTGTTCTTGTTGAAGGTTGGAATGTTGGGTGGGAAGATTGGTTCGGTAATTGGAAAGAAGAAGTTTTTGATTTTGTTACTCCATATCCAGATTTCAATATTGAAGAATTAAGTAAGTATGCTGAACAAAAGAGAGTTGAAATAATTATGCATCATGAAACTTCAGCATCCGTAACTAATTATGAAAGAAGAATTGATCAGGCATTTGATTACATGAAAAAATACGGATATGATGCTGTTAAAACAGGTTATGTAGGAAAAATAATTCCTCGCGGTGAACATCATGATACACAGTGGATGGTGAATCATTTTACAAGAGTAGTTGAAAAAGCTGCCGATAAAAGAATAATGATTAACTCGCATGAATCTATTCGTCCAACTGGTTTAAGCAGAACATTTCCGAATTGGCTTTCAGGTGAAGCAGCAAGAGGCAAT
>JACAFC010000071.1 GCA_013388515.1 Ignavibacteriaceae bacterium
CAACCCTCAGATCCGAAGTCTGATGCTCTATCCAGTTGAGCTATAGGCGCATATACAAATTTACTATTTTTTTTTGAAACTTGATTTACAATTTAAAATACGTCATATTCATAATTAAATTACACAAACTCTTAAAAAAGAGAGCTAGGGTTAATAAAAATGATAAAAAATTACGGCTAAGGTTAAAATGAAAGAACTACGAGATAAAGTAAACAAAATTGATGAACAAATAGTTAAACTTCTTTCCGAACGCAGGGAGTTGAGTCTGGAAATTGTTAAAGTAAAAAACGAAGACAAATCAGTAATAAGAGATATAGAAAGAGAAAAACAACTGCTAACTCATTTAGTTGAAAAGGGAAGAGAACATGGTTTGGATTCACATTATGTTTTAAAAATATTTCAAGAAATAATCGGAGATTCTGTAAAACTTCAAAATAAATATGTGCTGAATGAGGAGAATAAAAACTCCCGTTTAGACGTGATTACTGTAAGTATCCAAGGTATTGAAGGCTCTTACAGCTATTTAGCTTCAAAACAATATTTTGGCTCAGATAAGGAAATAGTTTTTAGAAAGATGAGGAGTTTTGAGGAGGTAGTTGAGACTGTTGAAAATTCAGAGGCTGAGTATGCTGTTCTACCCATTGAAAACACCACTTCTGGCAGTATAACGGAAGTTTATGATGCTTTAACAACTAGCAATTTGAAAATAGTTGGTGAAGAAATTTTACAAGTAAACCATTGTTTGCTTGGTTTAGAGGACGTTCCATTAAATAAAATAAAACGGATATATGCACATTTCCAGGCTGCTAGGCAGTGCAGCAAGTTTCTAAAATCTTTGCCTCAAGCAGAATTAGTTTACTTTGAGGACACTGCCAAATCTGTACAGAAGATAAAGGAAGAAGGTATAAAAGAATTTGCTGCTATTGCAAGTAAAGAAACAGCTGAGATTTTTAATGTATCTGTTTTGCGGGAAAATATCGCTAATCAGTCAACTAATTTCACTAGATTTTTGGTTTGTGCACGGCAAGCTATAAAAGTAGATGAGCGAATCCCAGCCAAAACATCTTTGATTTTGGCAACTGCACATAAGGCCGGATCGCTAGTTCAAACATTGTCAGTATTTAAAGACTTTGGTGTTAATATGACTAAGCTAGAATCACGCCCAATTATTGGAAATCCGTGGGAAGAAATGTTCTATTTAGATTTTGAGGGAAATATAGATGTGCCGCACATAAAAGATCTTCTGGATGAAATAGGCTTGCACAGCAGATTTTTAAAAATTCTTGGTTGTTATCCAATTAAAGAAATTGAAAAAGCTAAAGTTGAAATTCATCAATCTCAGACTGAAACTAACTTTCATCAGGAAGAAAGTATGCCGGCGCCGCAGCCTGCTAAATCAAAACGAAAAGTATCTTATAAGCTAGCTAGCCGGGAATACAAGAAGGAAAATACAATAATCAATGTAAAAGATGTAAAAATAGGAGGGGATAAGTTCGTTATTATTGCAGGCCCTTGTTCAGTTGAATCATTTGAACAAATTGATCAGTGTGCTAGAGAGGTAAAAGAAAATTTTGCTCATATTCTCCGGGGCGGCTGTTTTAAACCAAGAACTTCTCCTTATGCATTCCAAGGTTTAGGATATGAAGGGTTAAACCTCCTCAGATCTGTTGGAGATACCTATGAGCTGCCTATTATTACTGAGGTACTATCTATTGATCAGATTGAAAAAGTTGCCGAAAAATCTGATATCCTGCAAATTGGTGCAAGGAATATGCAAAACTTTTCTCTTTTATCTGAAGTTGGAAAATCATTTCGACCGGTAATGCTAAAGAGAGGATTAATGGCTTCAATTGAGGAAATGCTAAATGCTGCAGAATACATTTTGGCCAGAGGGAATAGACAGGTGATGCTTTGCGAACGCGGAATAAGAACTTTTGAAACTGCTACGAGAAATACTTTGGATTTGAGTGCGGTCCCAGTGTTAAAGGAGTTAACGCATTTGCCAATAATTGTAGACCCATCTCATGCAGTGGGACATAGAGACAAAGTTATTCCATTAGCAAAAGCTGCTAAAGCAGTTGGCGCAGATGGGCTTATGGTAGAGATGCATCCTAATCCTGAAAAAGCATTAAGTGATGGTGACCAATCACTTACATTCGATCAATTTCGTACCCTTATTTCATCGTTACATAAAATGGATTAAACTTTGATTCTATGAATTTGAACAAACTGGCAATAGTTGGCTTAGGGTTGATTGGTGCTTCATTAGCTAAATCAATTAAACATAGTTTACCAAACATTCAAATTGCTGCATTCGATTTTCCAGAGATTGCACAGACAGCTTTAGCAGACAGAACAATTGATATAAAATTGGAATCCCTTCATGAAGCTCTAAAATATGACCTTATTTTTTTAGCATTACCAACTCATAAAAGTTTGGAGGTGTTCTGTTCCCTAGCACCGCAACTTAACAGAAACCAGGTAATTTCTGACTTATGCAGCGTTAAGGGGATATTTGAAGAACATTGGATAAAAATGAAAAGTATTGGAACCTACATTGGTGCTCATCCAATGACCGGTAAAGAAAAAGGTGGATATCAGAATTCGGACAATTTACTTTTTGAAAATTCCATTTATATTATTTCAGAAAAGTGTAAAAACTGTGACTCGATAAACGAATACACAAATTTAATTAGAAGTATTGGTGCACGGGTAACATTTCTTGATCCATATTTACATGATAAGATCGTTTCAAGAGTTTCACACCTTCCTCAATTGCTTGCTGTTCTATTGGTTAATCAAACTGCTGCAACCAAAAATGGGGTACAGTTTATTGATTTTGCTGCCGGTGGATTTAGGGATATGACTCGAATCGCATCTAGTGATTTTAGTGTTTGGGAGTCAATCTTAAAATACAACAGTCACGAAATCTTAGAAGCAATCGATTCCTTTAGCAGTGAGCTGGAAGTTATCAAAAAGCATTTGATTAATGATAATCCATCTGCAATTGGTGAGCTCTTTACAGCAGCAAGAAAACTTAGGAATGAAACACCAATTAATAGCAAAGGATTTTTGGATCCGCTTTTCGATATTTCGGTATTTTTAAAAGATGAACCAGGCATGATTAGTAAAATTTCTACTGTACTATTCCAAAACAATATTAACATCAAAGATATTGAACTGCTAAAAATACGAGAGGGCAGTGGAGGGAACTTTAAACTGTACTTCGACAGCAAAAGCGAAGCCTTGAGAGCAAAAAATATCTTAGAGAGTGTTGGTTTTAAAACATTTTAAAATAAGATAAATAACCTTACTCCTTTCTCAATCCTTTTAATCAATCCTAAACCAACTAGAAAAAGGTTCTATTAGTGAAAAAATATGTTGCACTGCTCAGAGGTATTAATGTAGGAGGTAAAAATATTATCCCGATGAATGACCTTAAATTGCTTTTTGAAAAACTGAAATTCAAAGAAGTTCAGACATATATCCAAAGCGGGAATGTTATTTTCGAAAGTGATGAAACTGATACTCTAATACTCTCAAGGAAAATTGCAATTGGAATACAGAAGAATTTCAATTTAAATGTTAAAGCTTTCATATTATCCTGCAAAGATTTATTTAACGTAATTAAGTCAAATCCTTTTTCAGGAAAAGCGGAATCAGATAAATATATTCACGTTTTCTTCTTAGATAAGAAAGTTGTAAATGTAGAAATAGAAAAATTAAAATTAGCCAAGAAACACACAGAAGAGTTTATTTTAAAAGATAAATTGTTTTACCTTTACGCACCTGAGGGAATAGGAAGATCAAAACTAGCTGCCAGAGTTGAGAGAGTATTAAGAGTTTCAGTTACCGCACGTAATTGGCGATCGATTAATGAAATCGCAAAGTTAATTGTAAGGGTGACTGACTAATTGAAGTTGCTAACACAGTTGATAGAGAATATTAATTTTGAATGAATCAAATCCAGTTTACTAATGAATTGGTAAATGATAACCTTAGTAATAAATGGTAAGTTTTTCCTTCTCAGAAATGTGAGTAATTATTGATTGTATTACTTAGCTTATTAAAACATATAAACCCCATACAGTATCTATTCAGGCTTTTTATCGTACACCCGTAGGGATTCGAACCCCAAACCTTCTGATCCGTAGTCATAGGGAATCTGGGAATTCTTTCTAAAAATAAAGGATTTTTGAAAACTCCATACAACTCCATACACGGGAAGGAGTTGAAAATGTTCCTAGCAAAAAATGATAAGTCACCTTATTACCAAATAGTATTTTTCGAAAATGGTAAGAGAACTACTCGTTCCACTAAACAAACAAGTGAACAAGAAGCATTAAAATTCTTAAAAACATTTAAGAAAACTTATCAAAACCCTTCGGATGTTGATTCTACAATTTCTCAAATAACAATAGTTAAAAATACAATCACTCTTTCAGAATTCAAAGATGAATATTTGGATTACTGTTTTCCTGTAAAATCAAAAAAGTATCTCGATTCAATCGCGTTTTCCTTCAAACAATTTATTTCCTTCTGTGGAAATCCTCTACTCAACGAAATTGAGATAAAAACAATTGACAAATTTATTTACTCAACTTTCCATCGGACTCAAAGAGGCGCACATCATTACTACCGCACACTCAAAGCATCATTCAATAAAGCTGTTGAATGGAATTATATTTCAACCAATCCATTCACAAAGGTTAAATTCCCTAAAATTCCAAAGTCCTTTCCTATTTTTCTCCTGGAAGATGAATTACTAATAATTTTAGCAAATACTCCATATCAACATCTTAAAGATATTTTTACCGTTGGCTTCTATACTGGATTAAGACTTGGTGAATTAATAAATATGCGTTGGGATTGGATCAACTTTTTTCAAAATCATATTACTGTTAAATGCTCAGATCAATTTCTAACTAAGAACAAAAAAGAAAGGATTGTTCCACTTAATGAAAAAGTAAGATCAATTTTATTAAGCCGGTTCAATTCTGATTCTCATCTACCTAGTGAAATAGTTTTTTACAGAATTAAAAATAAAATTCTTTATCAAGAATCTATCAGCAAGCAATTCAAAAAGATTGTTCGTAAATCAAATCTTAGCGACAAAATTCATTTCCATACTTTACGTCATTCATTCGCATCTTTGCTCGCTCAAAAAGGAGTTTCGCTTTATATAATTAAAGAATTACTTGGACATGAAGATTTAGCGACAACACAAATTTACAGCCACCTGCAACAACAAAATTTAAGAGATGCTGTTAATCTTTTATAAATTAGTTCCTAACCGGCTTAATATTGCTCCCAAATTGCAAAAGGTGGAGATGATTTTTCTGTCTCCGCTTTACTTCCTATTTCCCATCGCTTATTTTCAATTAGCAAAAAGGAATAATAATGCACTTTGATTTCACTCAAATACTTTTTCTTCTGGCATCTTTTATAGCCGCAGTTGGAC
>JACAFC010000161.1 GCA_013388515.1 Ignavibacteriaceae bacterium
ACCCTTAAGATCGAGCATACATATTTTTGAAGCGGCTGTAATTGAATTCTTCAGAACTTCTTCTATTGTAAATTTATTGCCGCGATAAGCATTCTGTTGAGAATAAATTTTTGTATATGTGCTTGATATTTTTTCCAAATCATCAAGCGAATCGAAAAGAATAGAAATATCGAATAACTGTTTTATAATCTCCATCGATTTATCTGTGCCATACAAAATACCAATTGTATTTGGTGCGAATGCGGTAAGTTTATCAGCAAGCAGATCATTAATGGAAGGAATGCTTACCGTTACATCTTGATCAGCTTCAAATAATTCCGAATGAATTGTTTTGTTAACCAGGGTTGTAAAAGGATTTTGTTCATCAAGCAAATCAAGAAGAATGTATTTTTCTTTTTTATCAAGAAGAGAGTTGTAAAAGAATTTAACATGCTGTTTAGGAATATTTTTGGTTGTTCTCTTATCAACTTCATAACGCGTGAAAACTGAATCTATGATAACAGTCTCATAAGTTTTCGCTTCAAAGTTTCCTAGAACGTCTATATCAATGGATAGTCTTTTCAACTCAGGCAGAAGAAGAATTAAAGCAGTACCGCCTTTGAAAATAAATTTCTTTTTTATTTGAGATAACAGTCCGAGCAACTCAAAAGCATAGATTGTTCTTTCCAACAAGGCGATATCTACATCAGGATATTTCCCGGTTTTTATTTTTTTAAGCCATTCTTTCTGAAAGCACTTTTGATTTATCATATGATCAACTACCGGCAGATAACAAATTTATCCGACATTAATATATTTTTGACAAAAGTCATTTTTACTTCCCTTCTGCTACTGTATCTTAAAAGTTGAGCCATATTAATTCTGCTGCTGCAGATTAGATTATAAAAGAGCCGTTTGTATTCAGTTTCATCAAATAGATTTAGTTTATCTTTTTCGAGGTAAAGATCGATTAGTATTTTCTCGACTGATGAAGAAAAATTATTCTTCGGTTCTTCCGAAATCGAAGGGCGCAGAATAATAGAATCGCTCTGCAGGATAAAATAATCTTTGACCATTTGTTTACCGGGATTGTTGTAAACTTTAAATCCATTAGCATTAAGGTAGTCGTTCAATGAAGATAAAGAATCAAATGAAGAGTAGATAAATATGAGGTCTTTAGTAAACTGATGGTGGAAATAATCTTTTATTTGAGAGATAGACCAACAATTAAATTCGAGGAAAGGAAAATCCTTTGTTATAGAATTTACAACATTGTTTTGAAAAGCTGATTCAGACTGAAAAGTGTTTTGAATGTTCGAATACCATCCCCTACCGGCATCATAAATTATTTTTTCTTTTTTGAGTTGAGAAAGGTACTGATTTACAGTAGATGGAACAGAAGATATTTTCTTTTTTCTAAGATACTCCTTTAGGAACGTACTGCTTAAGTATGAGTATTGCTTAGAAAGGTTCGATATTTCTGTTTTGATGTTTACTGTCATTATATACTTATGGCAGATAATTTATTTATCTGCCGTTAATATATGGGTAATTTCCTTTGCAGACAAATAATATCACTAAAGGATAGTAAGAAAGTTTGATTGCCTAAGGGAAAAAAATGTTGGAAAAAATTAGTATCAAAATACTAACTTTTCTTTGCGCAGCAAACCAAGAAACTCAATGCAAGGGATACTCATTTTATCGCAAACATCGGGAATATACAGATTGCGAAGGGGTTTTTTCTTAGCACCGACAGATGTTTCATGAGTTACAACAGTCCAACCTTTTATCTTTGCAAGAGCTATAATCCAGCGGTCTGCTTCATCATAAGGAGTGGTATTATCGATAAGATCCGGATATTTAAACTGAATGTCGATTGCTTCCTCTTGCAATTTCTCATCATGCTGTAAAAATATTTGTTTGTGATTTTTAGCCCATGATCTCAATTCTTTTGAACCGACATTACTGTTGATTTCTTCTAAAACTCTGGCAGGAGAAAATATTTTTTTCTGATTTATTAATTCTTCAATAGCTTTTAGAACGGAAGGAAAAATATCCGGAGGATATCTCCGATCGAACCAATCAACATAAATATTAGTATCTATTGAATACAAATAGTCATTCCCCCGAACTATGGATAGTCAATGGTTTACCAAAAGCGAAATACAAGCGAAGTTCCTCCACATGAGGATAGTTGGTTTTCAGATAGTGAGAGGCATCTACAGGAGTAATTCGTTCAGATGTAAGCGCACCAATTACCAGCGAAGTTAAAATATTGCCGTTACGATTTAACGTTTTCTGTGCCGGAGTTGCAAAGCCCTTATCTTTTATTGGATTTTGAATCAAGTATTCGTTCCAATTACTCTTCCATTGGCGGTATGAAGATGGAGACATTAAGTTTAACATTAGCAATCGAGTAGCAAATGCTAAAGGTGTTACTTTATACTTATTTGCTAAACGCCGCAATTCAGGTATTGGCCATAAATACGATGGGGCGCGATTTAATAACAAAGGTTCTTGACGAAGAGCATCTTGCGGTATTAGAACTGCACCCGTCACTTGTTCGGCAAATTTTTCAACATCATTCCATTCAGATTCAGATCTTTCTTCATCGAATGCAACCTTTTCCGCAGCTCCGTTTTTTAAGAGTAGGTGAACAAATTCATGAATCAATGTGAATTGACGAGCGGCACTCTTTTCATGATTATTAATGCCTATAACAGGTAAAACTGGATGGAATAATGAAACGCCTCTAATTTCCTCTTGCTCAACATCATTAAACAATAAAACGAGAATTTCTAACGACTCGATTGCTTTGCGCCAATCTTTCCATGCATCAGAATTATTTTTCCATTTAAACTGTTGTTCAAAAGTTATTCCCAATAATTTTCTAATTCTGCTTGCAAGTGCTTCGGGATTTTCCGATAAACTTGCAGAGATACTAAATTCTTTTGGAGTATCACCTAATTCTTCGGTCAAATTAATTGCAATTCTTCTGCGATAAATCATGTCACGAAGAGCAAAGCGAAGTTCAGGAGATTCTTTTCCAGGCTTCACTCCAGGAAGTCGGCGGTATTCTTTAGCAAGTGGAGTTACAGTAGGTCGTTCTTTAAGTGAAAAAATTGAAAATGAACAATGGTAAAATTTAGCTAGTTTTTCAGCTTGCCGAACAGAAGGAATCTTTTCACCATTTTCCCATGAAGAAAGGTTTTTCTCGGGAAATTTAGTTTTAGAGGAAACTTCTTTTACAGTATCATATCCGGCATGAATACGTGCCCATTTTAGCATTTCTTTATTTACCAATGCCGGAATTGATTTTGCCATATTATGATTGGTTTTATTTCTTTTATGATTACTAAACTAATTTATTTTGATTCGATAAACAACAATTCGTTCATAGTATTATAATCCGGTTGGAATTGCAGAATTGTCGTTTTCCCACAGCGAATATATTAATTCTTTTATTTTGTTTTCCTATCAGTGATTCTATCTCTGGTATAAAAATATTTCTTCCACAAATCTTGAAATCATAATTACCCATTTCTCCAAATCTATTCATGACTTTTCAGTTGAGAGTTGGTGATTCTCTCCTTTTCAATAATTAGTTTTTCTCGTAAAGAAGTTATTGCAGTTTGAATACGCGCAATCGATTTATCATAATCAACAAACAAAATTGAATGAGATTGAAAAGCGAGGAATTCAATTTTATTTAATATAATTTGAGAAGAATTAATAATGCTCAAAATGTCTATCGCATAACTCTTGGGAACAAAATGTGTCAAATCGTTTCGGACTGCTTCTGCTAGCCAAACAATATCTTCAAGTTCGGCGTCGGATATTTGTACAGCTTTTGAACATGATAATCTTCCCATCCAGAAATACTGATCTTGAACACGTGCTAAAGCGGTCCAAAAACCAATCAGATTATCCTTAGATATTTTCTGCTTCTTGTTACTTTTTGAAGTAGGTAATTCAGAAATAATTTCCCACGTAATTCTAAATGCAGGCGTCTTATACTTTCTTATGAAAAAAGGGACTATTCGAGATATTTTCTTTTCCGAATGATTCAAAAAACTTACAACCCAGTTATCTTCCTTGCCTTTATATAAAACGTTTTCATAATTCCCATTTTCCAAAGCAGAAATGCAGAAAGAATAAAGTGAATGGTGGATTGCAAATGCAAACCATTTCCATTTTAGGTTGTCGTTTCTTACTAAAAATTGAAGTGCAGTTTCAAGTGAATCAATAGCATTCTCTTTCTCGTCAATATGAAGAGCAGTTGAACTTTCACTATTCCATTCGAAATAACTTGTGTCTACCATTTAATATTAGGAATTTACTTTTAAGTCATTGTCTACTAACGATTTCATGCCATTCGAAAAGATAATCGCCATCTTTTTTTAACAAAGCAATTTCTTTCTTGAAGACTTCCTCAGGTCTAACGCCAATAGTAGCTAAAGGTAAAGGAATGTTTTTAATCATTTTATATTTATGAAGAAAACAACATAAAGAAGAATCATTCTGATTTTTAGGTATTTCAAGCCACGGTTTACCAAAAGGCGAAAGAGAATTATAATACAAGAGCAACTGTTCATAATTAGAAAGTTGTGCCCGAAGATTTTTTGCATAATCATATTTATCCTTCTGGGACAAAACATTTACCGAATAGCCATCAATAAATTTTATAGTTTGAAAAATGTGGCGAAAATAATGACCCATTTTTGAAGAGTGCTCTCTGAAAAATATTCTATCTAACATTATAGTTCGGGGATTATTTGACATATCAGTATAATGAATAATTGGTGTGGCAGTATTCTTAATTTTATAATCCCCATATCGAAAGAGTAAATCATCGAAAGATTCAAATACTTTTGAAATGAACATCGGATCGAAATGTTTTTTAAATAAATCATGAATAACTTTTCTTGATTCTAAATCTATTCCCAACCAAAAGATTGAGTATGCTATTGATATGATCTTCTCCCTTAATTCTAAAGAATTATTATCATTTTTCCCCCGATTAGCTTTTTCATTTTCTATGTAATTTTTTTCTACTGTAGAATGCACATTTTTCAGATCATCAAAAGATTCTTTGAAATAATTTACATCTTTGTCTGAACCGTTAAGAATATCACTTACGTTTTCACGATGAAGTTTTAGTAATTCATAAAACTTGTTTTGGAATCTTTCTATTTGTATATCCTTTCTTTGTTCATCAAAATTCTTTATTTGAATTTGATTTGCTTGATACTGTATCCAGAATGCAAGAAAGGTCAATATAGCGGCGATTATCGCAATGAAAGGGCCTATTATACCACCGATTGTATCACCAATCTGGCCGGAATTTGAAAAATCAATACCGAATAGCGATCGACGAGTAAGAATAAAAGGTAAGCAGAGAATTAAAAGTATACTAACAGTTAATAATTTTGTGCCGACTTTAAGTCTAGTATCGCTATTTAACCAAATATTTTTAATTTCCTTCAACATATATCAATCTTTTTCAGTGTTTTCTTCATTAGAGTTACCTAAGCAGTATTTTGTGTAGTTGATTATTTCAAAATACATTTCTTTTTCTATTTTGAAAGAACATTTGAGAACTTAATTACGATGAATGGAATGAACATTTCGTATAAACTTTTTACTGGTTTACCAAGTTTTGCATCTATATCAGTGATCAAAGGATTGTCATAAAAATCGACTTGTTCTGGTGAGGTGAATTCCTTTATCAATTTATTACTTATAAAGGAACTGAATTCTCTATTCTCAAGCTGGTTTAAAAGTTCTTCAAGTTGAATTGTAGTGAAATCGAAAGTAACGGCATATTCTATATCTTCAAATTTTGCAGTAGATGTGAAACTAAATTGATTATGGCCAACATGAATCAAGTGAAATAGTTTTACGGAATAAAAATGATGATTTACATCAGCACCAAATTTTTCTAAGAAATGAAAACCTAAATCGGGTTTTAATTGAGTCTCCACTATTCTTCGCCTTCCTCTGTGTCTTTACCCATACGGTATTTTATGTCGTAGTTTATTATGAAGTCTAGTTCTTCTTCGGTGAAGCCGTAATGTGCAGCAAGAACTTTATCTATTTCATCGATGATTGGTTTACTGGGAAGAACGTTGACTTGGTCAACTTCTGCTTTACCATATATTATTCTGTGTGAATTATTCTTAAAACTTTCCATTAGCTGGTGGGTTAATTTATCCAATTTTTCAAACAATGCACCTTCAAAAGGAAATTTGATTGGGAATTGAGCAATATCAGATGGATAAAGATGTCTTGCATCAGTAATTGTCTTCCAGAAAAAATAATATGTGCTGCTGTTTAATAAAGCAAGATATACTACTGAATATTCCTTGGAAGCTAATCTTAACTCCGTAATTGTTGTATGATTCTTTTGGGAATTTTCTAATGACTTATAAAATGGTTTATAGTCAAAAGTTTTTATCCAATAACCACCAGCGTTATGGTAGAAAAGTGAAAATTTACCTTCCATTTCGCGATATGAATTCCAATGTCTACCACAATCAAGAATTTTTTTCAAACAATTATAAGCTATTCGATTGTTTACCTTTGGGATACTATATGGCAAGCGTAGGTTATTCAGATTATGATAAAAAATTTTATTAAAAAGAACAGGACGCTCTTCAGCATACCACGTGATATATTCTGTGGTGAACAATTCTTGGGGATCACCTTTACATGAAATACAAATGCTTAGACGTTGCATAATTCCAGGGAATAATGCAGCAGGGCGAAGAGCATAGTTACTTAAATAGACAGTTCCACCAATTTGATAAAGGAGACTTTGTAAAGTTGCCATTCTTTGAGCTGCTGTC
Source organism: Ignavibacteriaceae bacterium (assembly GCA_013388515.1). Taxonomy (GTDB): domain Bacteria; phylum Bacteroidota; class Ignavibacteria; order Ignavibacteriales; family Ignavibacteriaceae; genus XYD12-FULL-36-8. The sequence continues at coordinate 6,828 of JACAFC010000161.1, forward strand.
AACGAAATTGGAACAATCATACCAAAACTTGCTCTGTTTTTTAATAATAAGTATGAGCGTTCCATCACAAAGACGAAAAGATTACCACAAACCTCCGTTGAAAAACCGTGTACTTTATATTTTGTTTTCACCTTAGAGTACTCAACATAAGGCGGATTACCGATTACGACATCAAAACCACCGGAATTAATAATATCAAAGAACTCAGCCCACCAATGAAACGGCTGGTAGTTTTTAATGAAGCTATCAATACCTTTGCGTGATACTTTATAAACCGCAGTCAGGTAATTGTTAAGAGCATATTTTAGCGTTTCAAGTTTTTCGTTAATCACTTTTTTCTTTGATTGGTCAGTTTCCCCGGATTTAAGTGATTCAGCTTTGTATTATGATATTTCTTTTGCTAACTCTTCGGAAAGAATTTCAATATCCGACTTCAAGCCAAGAGGATTATCAAAAACTTTTTTAATCTCTTCGAATGAAGCAAAACCAACAAGAGAGTTACCAGCTTTGATGTTGAAGTCAATATCCGGCAGCGGTTCAATTTTATTTACGTCATCTATTTGAGCAACAAGTTTTAGGAAGAGCCGGAGCTTGCATATTTCGGTCGCTTCTTCCATGATATCAACACCGTAAAGGTTGTTGACAATGATTGTTTTGTAAATGAAGTATTCTCGGTTGTTGTGGAGTTGGATTTCAGAGAGCTCGGATCTCACTCCGTCCCTCTCCTTATTAAGGAGAGGGTGATTGTTGGATGTAAATTCTTCGAATTTGTCGAGGCAGAGTTCGTAGAGATCTTCGAGTATATTTAATGCGGCAAATAGAAAAGCACCGCTGCCAACTGTTGGATCGAGTATTGTAATTTTCTTAAGGCAATTAAAATAGAAGCTGCTTAATACTTCCGGATTGTCGTTGTTGTATATCCAATCTTGTGCAAACTTTTTTATGTCTAGGTTGTAAGTAATAAGATCGTTAATTCTGCAAATCTTACCTTCAGCAAAATCTTGTTTGATAGATTCATAGCGCTTCTGCCTTTCTTTGTATTCTCGTTCGGTTTCTGTTGGCAAATAATCTTTAGTTTTTACAGCATCATAAATGTACGGTTCAATTTCGGTTAGAGGAAATGGAATTAATGCATCTGCGGCAAAGGTATTGGAAACGAGCATGTCAAACAAGCGTGGAATGATTGTATTCTTGCAAATGTAATCCGTGATATCTTCCTTGGTATAATAAGCTCCCATTTCTTTTTGATTGGTGTATTTTTCGAATACGTAACCGAGAACATCGGGATTAATTTCCTTATCATCTTTTTCATCTCTTGTATCAAGATGCCAATTGTATTGATTAAAAAAAGCAAATAGTTCTTCGAAAGCTTTATCAGGTATGACGATTTGATTTTTATACTCTTGTTCAATTTGATGTTCGAGAAATAAACCTCCGTTAAGGTAAGGAATTTTCCCAAGCAGAGAATTTATTTTCGGTTTACGTTCAGATTCTTTCTTAGCAAAACCTTCAAAGAAAAGAGGCATTAAGAATTCTTTGTAATATGAATCCTTTTTATGTTTTTGAATTTCTGAAAGTTTTTTAGAGAGATAATCAACATCGTTGTTAAGAAACGATTTTTTCTGAATGAAGTAAATGAACATTAACCGGCTGACCATAACGGAAGTGTACCATTCGGCATGTTCTGTTTCTTTAATTCCCTTAATGAAACCGAAGAATTTTTCCCGTTGCTTTTTGAAGAGGTCGTAAAATTTCTTTGTTACTTTATCGGCATCGAAAGCTTTTTTGACTCGCTGAGCAACTTCGGTAAGTACAGCTTTACCATTTTCAAATTCTTCGAAAGAGAAGGCAATTTGAGAAAGTTTAGAAATTAGTGAATCGCCGGTTTGGTAAGAGTAGTAAGTATGCTCGCGGCTTTTAGCGGATTTACCGATACCTCGTTTCATCCAAAGCCAAACGGATTTTGATTTATTGGGATCAATGAAAATAAGAATGTGTTCGAAGAATAGTTTTGTTATTTCCCGGTCGATTCTTTTTCTAATCTGCGCCGGTGGAATAATTCCGTTTGAGGATTTGCATAAAATAATCGCCATACCGCTAAGTTCAGCAACAGGATCGAATGAATACTCCGTTCCGTTAAATGCGATCGGATTTAGATTCGTTGAAAAAGAATTCCAGCCAAGGTCTTCAATAAAAAGTTTCTTGAAACCGAACTGCTTTAGATTGGATTTGATACTGTTAATGTTTAGCTGCATATGAACCGGAATTGTTAATGGTTTTTCAAAAATTTTTAGCCGAAAAAGATATATAGTTATTATTTAAGTACATGGTAAGCGAGTATCACATTGATTGATTTATAAAATTATTAAGTTACTCAGCAACGGCAATTTTTGATTCAGGCAATAAATCAACTTCGACCATTTGTTCTTCAATGCTATCATATTCTTCCTTAAGATTTATTGAAAGCCACCTTAGTCTATCTTCAGCTCTTTGTGAAATCATGTTTAGAGATAACAGATGTATTTTCTGTTGATTTCCTTCTGGATATTGTTTTCTAGATATTTCATCATAATCTTTTCCAATTACATAAAGATCACAATCCCTCATTTCAGGAAATTGTTTCTGTAGTTCATTCTGATATTCAAGAATTTGCGTTACATCAACCATTGATATTATTATATCCGGTGCTTTCAACTCGATTAATACGAAATCTTCTCTATCTCTCTTTAATATCAAATCTGGCCGCTTTCTGCCTTTTTTCCCTTCATATTTCTGGGACAATTTTGATAATATTGTTCTAATTCCTTTGTTGCTCGTGAATAATGAATATCTGTCGTCAAGTATCCAAGTATTAGATTCAAGTATACTATGAACCCCTTGTAATTCTGGAGTAGCTTTTTCATTGATGAGTATTGAAAATCTATCAAGAATTTTTAATCTATTTTGAACAAGAGATGAAGCGTATGCAATTTCCCCGAAACTCCAATTCTTTAACACTTTTGCGAGGGTTGAAATATCCATATTTTCCGTACGTTCGAGTTCATCTAAAACTGAATGGAAATCGGCATTTTCACATGCACGCAAAATTAAAAGTCCAAAAATTTCTAATAAATCTTTATCATTTTTTATGCGTGATAATTTGTGGGAGATATTTTTAATGTAATTCTTGGCAGTTGTCTGCAAGTGCGTTGGGAACGTTTGAATTTTTTTCTTGAACCTTGGTAAATTATAAATAATTTCTTCCGGATGAATTGTTGTATCTTCTTCAAATTTTTCGATAATGATTGTAATTTTGCTTTTTAACCATTCGATCAACTGTTTATACCTTTCATCGTGCTGGATAAAACCTTCTCGACCGGACGAAATAATATCTTCTAAACCGTCAGCGTTAATATCACCATACATTCGATTCATTACTTTTGAGGAATAATCCTCTTCTATTCCAAAAAAAGAGGGACCTTCAACTCTTCGATTCTTAACTCTAATTATAACACCAGGTTTCATTTTTTTGCTTGGAGACGTAGATACTATGATTGTTCCGGAGACGTGTCCAAATTCCGTCGTGATTTCATCGATTCTAATTACCTCACCTTTTATGAGTGTAGGTTCACATAATTCGTTGTTGACAAAAATCTTGAAATCATCAATGAAATTAAAATCGATAACAATATCACGACCGATTTGTTGAACGTTAGGGATTGTATAGTTACTATCAAGAAAGTCCAATGTTACCTTTGTGCCACAATTTTCTGTTGATGGTTTTTCCACACTTGGAATGTCAATGTTTTCTAATTTAGTTTGTTTGAGCAATTCCTCTCTATCAAAAGTTATCTTAAAATATTGTTCACCATTATTAGATTCGAAAATAATTTTTTGAGCGCAAGCGAATCCAGCAAAACGACCGATTCCTTTTCGACCAAGCATTTTTCTGGAATAGTTCGGTGTATAAGTTTTTTTCAGTTGAATATTCTCACCAACAAATTTAAAATGTTCTATATCAGTCAAACCTTTACCATTGTCTGTAATAATAATTGGATCCGTTGTAAAATCTTCTGGAATTATAATATCCACTCTGTCTGCTTCGGCATCATAAGCGTTTGCAATGTACTCTGAAAGAATAGACCTAAACTGGGTATATTGGCCTTTACCAATAATTTCCGTTAAAAGTCTAGGGTCAAATGATAATTTCATAAAACTCTCCACTTCAATATGATTACCTACTTGGATTCATGTCATTCTCTTTCACATAATGAAAATTATTCCAAAGTTCTAGTAAAAGCATTTCTATAGACTCATGAACCATGGTTAAACAAACCGAGCGAACAAATAATTTGCGGTTCGATTCTCCGAAGATCTTCTTCATCTTCCGGAATGATGCTTAACCGATTTTCTTTTCGAAGATTCATTACAAGTTCAGCCAATTCATAATCATCAATACCAGCTTTAAGCTGACGGTTAAGAATATCTTTTGCACCTTCTCTCAATGGATATTTATAAATATCTTCTATGGATTTATTCAGCTCGTCCAAACCAAATAAAGTGTTTTTAGATTTTTCTTCTTCGTAATATTTTTTAAGACGTTGATAGGTTCTGAATTTTGCACCGGAAGGTTTACCGAGCTGACCGCCAATTGATTGTTCATCTTTGCTGATTATCTTCAAACCTTTGCGTACCAGGTCGTGATGAATTTCCTTTCTTGGAAATGCTTTTTCATCCGGACCGCATGAAGCAGCTTTTAGAATTTCGAGCGGAGATTGACTTACAGTATTTCCATTCTTATCTATCCATATTAGAGAATCATTATCATTTTGAGTTTTTGTGTAAAGCAAAACTCCTTCCGGCTGCTTTTCATTTATGATATGATTTTTACTTGAGAAAACTACGTTCTCCAAATTCTCCACTTCGTTTCTTAACTGAGTATTGTCTTTTGTTGCATTCAACCAAATCTGCAGAGCATATGAACCGAGATCAATATCTTCATCGTCTGCATCATTAAGAACACCGGATTTTTCCGTGTATAAATCATGTATGGTTTTTGAATCGATTTCATCTCCAAAGAATTTTTCATCAGTTCCGACAACTTCGGCATTTTGATTTAAGCGTCTGCTTACGCGTTCTCTAAGCCGAATGATTCGATTGACACCATCAGCAGGAAGAAACGAATAGCAAAGAATGTTTGAATGAGTTTGCCCAATACGATCAACTCTACCGGCACGTTGAATCAGTTTTATTATTGCCCAGGGTAAATCATAATTAACAATGATATAACAATCTTGAAGGTTCTGTCCTTCACTCAATACATCTGTTGAAAGAAGAATTCGAATTTCATTTTCAACCGGAATATTTTTGTTATTACTCTTAGGACTAAATCGATAAGCAATGTGAGTAGGGTTATCATTATCACCGGTTACGGCGTCAAGTTTTTCTATACCAAGATTTTCTAATTCTTTCTTTAAGTAATAAATCGAATCGGAATACTGTGAAAAAATTAAAAGCTTGTCTTCCGGATGAACTGAATTCATTAGTTTATGAAGTTGAGAGAGCTTGCTGTCTTTTGAAGAATCCCAAAAACCGTATTTAGTAAGAATGTTTATTAGCGAATTCGAATCATCCAACAAAGATTGTTTAAGTGTTTGTTGGAAAAGTTTGGGATTAATCCAATCGAAACGAGAGGCATATTTTCTACTAAAGAGATTGTAAATTTCTTTACTTTTTTCTTTGTACCATTCTGTAGAATAATTGTGTAATCCAAAAGAAAAAGTGTTACAATTATCAGAATCATTTTCATCTTCTTCGTTTAGAAATTCAAATTCAAAATCAGTTTCATCAAAAAAGAATTCCGTTGTAGAGACATCTTGATTGCCGATAGGTAACGGTAAGTCATTTTCGATAGCATGAATAAAAACATAATTACGAAGTATATGCCTATCGAGAGAAAGTATAAAAGTAAATCCGCTGCTTTCGAGCCGCTTGAAAAGATTTATTCTTGTAAAACCGATTAACCGTTTACCGGCACGGGAAAGATTTTCAATAATGATTTGTTCATCACGCGATGCGGTTAATTCAGGATTGTTAATCAAATGATTTGCTAAGCCATAACGCGGAAGACACAAGGAATTAATTAGGTCAACTATTTCATCGGAATATAAATTAGCATATTGAGTATCTACATCGAGATCAAAACTAAGAGTCTTGGGTATTCTTTCCGGGAAATAGAATTTTCTTCCGTCCGGAAGTGATAGAAATTTTCTTCCGGTTGATTCATCGATTGAAGCATAATTATTTATAATGAAAGAACGTGTACGTCGGACCAAAAACATTCTCATTAATTCACGCCAATCATCGGCTATATGACTTTGCTCAAACGCACGTAATGTATTAGGTAGAATATCACCATGATGTTTTTTCTGGAATTCAATTTCATTTCCAAGGTGCCGGATGTATGATTCAGGTTTGATCGGAAGTAATTTATTTTCGTCCAGGAACAAACGAAGCTGATTTGAAAGATCTGTATATTCTTTATTGTATGGGGTAGCCGATAAGAGGATACATTTACTACCTACCTCTTCAACATATTCGCGAATAGCTCTGAATTGTTTTCCTTGACGGTTTCTTAGATTATGGCTTTCATCAATTATAACTAATTTATACGGACGCAAGTTAGGCAACACACGAGTAACTAAGCTTACGGGTTTTACATCTCCGAGCACTTCATATTCCGCAAGATAATCTTTCCACATATCGACTAAGTTTTTCGGACAGATCACAAGAGTCTTATATCCGAAATCTTCATAATAAATTTTTGCAAGCGCTGTAGCTATAAAAGTTTTTCCAAGTCCTACAACATCACCGAGAAGAACACCTTCGTTTTTATTGAGATATTTTGCTGCCACACTAACAGCAGACTGCTGAAATGGAAAAAGTTTATATTGAAAAATTTGTGGAATTTTGAATTCCGACAAACCGGCACGTGCATCTTGCGCAAGATGATAAGCCATTTTAAGGTAGATATGATAAGGAAGAATTAGTTCTTCCCTTGCCCAACTATTTTCTATTATCTCAGCTAATTCTTCAGATATATCAATGGATGCATTTTCATTCCATCTATCATTAAACCATTTTTCCAATTTATCACAAGCATCATGTTCTAGAACATCAACGTTGAGCTCGCCTTGTTTCAACAAACCGGCTAAAGTAAGATTGCTACTACCAACATAACCGGTCGTTGGATTATTACAATCCTCGCGGTACATTAGATACAGCTTGGCATGTAAAGAATGTTTTTAGTAAAGTTTTATCTTAACTTTTTTGTGACGAATCTGCTTAGCAAGATTCTTTAACCCAACTTCATCTTCATTATCCGGAGCGCCAAGGGAGAGCTGTAGCCGAAATTGTTTAGCAGCTTTCTGCTTGAAGATTAGCTTTTCTTTATTACCGATCAGATTTTCACCATCGGTGATATTTAATGCTTCTGCTAATTCTTCGGATGGAAGTTTATTCATGCCAACAAGCAGCCGACAGCAATTATCCTCCGACCCGGTAAAGAGTTCGATTAGGTCATCAATCTTCTTCCAACCTCTAAGATTAAAAAATCCGACGCAGAAATCGGCACGTTGAGAAATTTTTAAGGTATCTCTTATTGAAGGCAAAAGATGTTGTTCGATGTTGTCGAAGATTCTTGGCATATTAGTTTTGAATTTTTACTAAAAATAACACAAACCGATCTAAAAAGAAACATAAACGAATAATAATAGAAAGTGTGATATATAGCTTGTTCGATTGAAATTATTTTAAATAGAATTCAAGATTTGAAATAGTAGTGAAACTTTTGAGAAAAATTATTAATATAAATGTAGAGATTTGAATTTATCTTTAATAGTTTCTTTTGTTAATGTGAATTTCTGAATAAATCATATAGAGCATATCGAATTCTCTCTACTGTAAAAGTCCAGATAATATTAAGCTGAGACTTCCTTTCTCAAGGGCACTAAAGTTTAAAGTTGTTTAGTAATACCAAATAATGTTGAACTCTCTTATCAAGGGGGCATTATGAATCTTGATGGTTTTTAAATTATTTAACTTGAGGAAAAGGTAAAGGATGTTGAAGCGGTTGAAGAAAAAATAAAAATAATCGCATACGAGATAATGCGATGCAAAAGGACTATTCAGGATATAAACGAAGAAGTAGATACTATTGATCCAGCTAATATAAAATTAATCGCTAAAGCAAATTGTAATGATACCGAACTTCTTTCTATCCTTAACGACAACAAAGAATTAAAAAATGAAGCAACGAAAGAATTAATTGCCTTCTGCGGTAAAAAGCTGTGTAAACAGCTTCATTGTTTTTTGGACAAAGCTCAAATTGATTACGATTACTATCAAGCGGAGTTAGACTTAAAAGTAAAATCGAATGGATGTTCTTCGAACGGATATCTGAATCCCGCACAGTTTCAAGGGAATCATGAAATAGAGAGAATAATTTGGATGTGCGGAAAGGAAAAACTGTTGAAGATGTTCACAGAATTGAATATAAAAACTTTTCTTCATGAAGATACACAGGAAGAAATATTATCCCACTTTGCAAATGAGAATCAAATACCATTTTTGAAAGGAAGAATATTTCAGAGAAAATTTCGGTGGAGAATCAGCGATAGCAGCTTTGCAGTTTTTGTAAATGAATTAGCCGAACGAAAAGCGATTGATGAAAATGCAAAGTTCACTTTGTTTCCGAAACACTTTTTGAATAGGTACGGCAAACCATTTAAGAATTTAGCACAGAAAAAATACTACACCGAGACTTACACTAAGACCGGTAATAAAATCAGAGATATACTCAATTCCATTAATATTCCGTTACTTATAGTTTGTTGCAATCTTTTATCTTCTTTTATGATAGAGTGATAAAAGTCGATAAAAGAAATGAGAACATGCCAAAATCTTTTATCATCTTTTATCGATTTTAGATAAAAGTGCATAAAAGCCGATAAATTCTTTTTATGGATTCTTAGTTTCAAATTACTCGTGTAAAAAAATTACATGAGGTTAATTATGAAGCAACGGAAAGATTCCTCGACAAGCTTGGAACAAGCTGCGCTTGGCAAAACCATTCTACAAAAACTTTCTACGATTGAAGATTTATTAAAAAGAAAAGATGATAAGCCACTGACGTTCAAAGATGCATGTGCTTATCTTGGTTATGCACCGAGTTATCTTTACAAACTTACCTATAAAAGCATAGTACCACATTACAAACCGACTGGCAAGATTATTTTCTTTTCGAAGAATGAATTGGACGAATGGATTTTTAGAAGCAGTGATAAGTGTAGAGTTATTAGTGATGAATTAAAAACTGAAGATGGTTCGGCTGCGCTCACCACAAGGGATCCGAATCAGATTGAAATGGATTTGAGCGAAGAAGTATTAATTGAATTTCCGTTAAAGAGTAGAAGAAAGAAATAGTTGTAAGCGATCAGCTTTTGGCAGTTAGTAATTGGATCAAGAATAAGATCAAGAGCAAGAGGTTTGTATGGAAGAGTTTCTGAAAAATATTTCTTCGAAGGATTTGGAAAAGTTGAAAATGCTTTTTTCAATCATACCCGGAAATGAACAGAAAGAAGTTGTAACGCTACGGTTCTTTATGGAAGAATACAGCAAGATGATAAAACTGAATAGATCGAAATCATATTTTGTATCGGTGTGCAGCTCGTTCAAACATTTTATTGAATTCTTCGGTTACGGAAAATCTATTCAGACAATTAGTTTGAAGGATGTGGAAAATTTTCTAACTCATCTTCAGCATAATGTTATTAAACGCCGTTCTTCGAGTAGTAATGAAGGTTACAGAGTTTATTTTAGGACTTTGAAAGCAGCTTTCAATAAAGCAAAAGATTGGGGTTATGTAAAAGAGAATTACTTCACGAAGGTAAAACTTCCGAAAAGACAAAAGTTAGCGCCGGTGTTTATCAACAGTGATCAGCTTTCAACTATCAGCGATCAGATAAAAAATGAAATAGTGGAAGATGTTGTTGTGTTTGCTTTTTACACAGGGATGCGATTGAATGAAATTGTAAATCTGCGCTGGGAGAATGTTGATCTCAATAAACGAATTATTACTGTGGGTGATGATAAGTTTTTAACTAAGGGAAGGAATCAACGGTTCATTCCAATTTGTGACGAAGCTCTTTCAATTTTCGAAAAGAAAAAAAGTAAAAAGATTGTCCCGATTCGTAATGAGTTTGTTTTCTGTAAAAGCAACGGAGTGCGATTTACAGGAGATTATATTTCAAAGATATTTAAACTGGCTTGTAAAGCTGCGAACTTAGATAATGCAATTCATTTCCATTCGTTAAGACATTCATTCGCTTCAAACCTTGTACAGAAAGGAGTTCCACTTTATACGATAAAAGAACTACTCGGGCATTCTTCGATATCGACAACGGAGATCTATTCACATTTAAATATGGATTCATTGAGAGATGCGATTAAAACGCTAGACACTTCGGCTCCACCCAGTGCAAGTGCAAGCAGTGAGATGTTAGATATAAGGCAAAAACAAAAAACAAATCTTGAAGAGAATTCACGATTACAAATATTTAGTATTAATTCCGGAGAAAAGAGATGAAACAATTTCTGGAAATGGCAAAGATTTATAAAAGTGTTTTCGGATTTAATGTTCTTCCTATCCAGGGAAAACGGCCAACTATTCCTTGGGAGAATTGGCAATTGATTGAACAGACTGAACAGGATGTAATTGAAATGAGCTGGAATGTAGGCGTAACTGGTATCGGTGGTATTTGTGGAGTAAATGATTTACGAAATATTGATTTCGATAAAGTAAATGATTTTAGCATAGTTGAAATGATTTGTAAAAGATTAGGACTTGGTGAAAAATATATGTGGGTGGTGAAAAGTGGAAGCGGTGTTGGTTATCATATTTGGATTAAGGTTAGTGATAATGAGCAATTGCATAAAAGATTGAACGGTCCCAAAAGTGTTTATCGGCTGTATCTGAAAGATGAGGGATTATGTGATCATATTGAATTGAGATGGAGTCAATCTCAAACAGTTCTCCCGTATTCAAAACATGAAAGCGGAAATAGATATTTGTTTTTATATGATGAACCAAAAGAACCACCAACAGAAATTGACGCGGATGTTTTGCTTGAATGCTTAGAAGAGTTTTGTGATTTACAAAAAGAAAAAGATGTTCTTGATGTTGGTAAGCGAACTTTTGAGCTGGCTGGATTTGATAGAGAGAAGTTGGAAAGCGCAATTGAGTATTTAGAAAACAATCTGCCAACCAATTGTTATGATGATTGGTATAGAATCGGTTTTGGTTTGGTAACGATTGGCGAAGAAGGAAGAAAATATTTTCTAAAGTTGAGTTTAGGAAATCAACATTATCATGATTCTGAGTTTGCGATAAATAAAAAGTTTGACGAACTGATGAAGAAATCTGATGGGAGAATTACACTTGGAACGGTTTATCATATAGCTGAAAAATTTGGCTGGCAAAAACCGTTTGTAATGTTTTGGTATGTCGAGAATGATAAGACTCATATTTCGAAACAGAATTTTAAGAGATTTCTTGAAGAGAATGGATTTTGTAAACTACAATTAGAACGCGGATATATTCTGCTGAAGGTTAGCAAGAATATTGTTCGTGAAGTGGAAATTTTCAATATCAAGGATTTTGTAATCGATTATCTGAAGCGGTTGGATGATGAGCATTTCAAAGAGATACCACGTATAAAAGTAATTGATGCTGTTATAAAAGGCGCACCACAGCATTTCGTTCAGACATTTCTTGAATTCTTAGAAACAAGAGAATTGGAATTCTTGCGTGACACAAAAGAGAAAGGATTTCTCTTTTTCTCGAATTGTTTTGTTGAGATTGCATCGAATAAGATTAATGTTAAAAGATATGAAGAACTGGAAGGTTTTATTTGGGATAAGCAGGTAATCAACAAAAGATTAAATCTTGTTAAGAATAAATCTGAATTTGAAATCTTTGTAAAGAATATTTGCAAAAATGATGAGCAAAGAATTTTATCGTTAAGAAGTGCAATTGGTTATTTACTTCATAATTATAAAGATTCAACGAATGCTAAAGCAGTTATTTTCCTTGATGAGAAATTGAGTGACGGCGCTTATGGGAGAAGCGGAAAAGGTTTGGTTGCTCAGGCAATTGGGAAGTTGCGGAAAACAATTCGTTTGGATGGCAGGAATTTTAATTTCTCAAAAAGCTTCAGTTTTCAATCTGTCACTCTTGACACGGCAATTATAGAATTTAATGATGTGACAAAGAAATTCAATTTCGATAAGTTGTTTTCAATCATCACCGATGACATAACAGTTGAAAAGAAGAATCAGAATGAAATAATCATTCCATTTCATCAATCGCCAAAGATTATAATTTCCACAAACTACACGATTGAAGGATCCGACGATTCAACGATGGACAGGCAATTCGTTATTGAGTTTTCTGATCATTACAATAAAATCCATAGACCGATCGATGAATTCGGACACAGATTTTATGATGAATGGAGTAATGAGGAATGGAATTATTTTCTCAATTACATAATTGGCTGTCTTCAGCTGTATTTGTGTAAAGGATTGGTTCAGTGTTCACATATTAACTTAGAAAAGAAAAAGCTGATTGATTCAACATGTGAAGAG
>JACAFC010000212.1 GCA_013388515.1 Ignavibacteriaceae bacterium
AATCAATTGTCTGTAAACAAAGTAAAAATAGTTAAACAATTGGGAAGTGAACTTCCCAAAATTGCAGTTGATGCAAATCAAATTCAGCAAGTTTTTATTAACCTATTTGTTAATGCCTTAGATGCGATTGGTAAGAACGGCGGAACAATTACTGTTACAACAAAACAAATTTCACTATCTCCATTTGGAGTAGCTCAGGTTAAAAAAGCTACATGCCCGAAGCGGCATAGTTTAATTGATAGCGAATTTAAGATTGATGGATTGCCTTCACTAAAAGTAAAAGTAGTATCAAATGGTAAAGAGGGGTTAATTCATTTTGACCCAGTTTACGGAAGGCATCATAATCAGTTTAATCTTGGTTTTAAGATAGACAAAGACAGTAAATTTGTTTGCCCTGAATGCAATATATCACTTGTAAAACAAGGGGTTCAATGCCCCATTTGTGCATCACCAGTTTTAGCGTTAGAAGTAAGCGGACAAGGTGTGTACGAAGTTTGTTCTTCTGAAAATAGTAATTGGGAAAGATGGGAATTTGTTGATTCGAGCGGTTTGAAAGAATATTTGGAAATTAAAATTCAAGATACAGGATCAGGAATTAGCAAAGAAGATTTACCAAAAATTTTTGAACCCTTCTTTTCAACTAAAGGACAAAAGGGAACAGGTCTTGGATTAGCGGTAATTTGGGGAATAATTGACAACCATAATGGAACTATTAATGTCGAAAGTGAACTCGGCAAAGGAACCAAATTCACAATTCGCCTTCCTCTTCAAGAACAAAAATGAAACATGAAAAATAAAACTGCTGATATATTGGTAATTGATGACGAAAAAGTAATAATTGATGCTGTTACTAAAATTTGTTCTCTTGAAAATTATTCAGTTGATTCTGCTTACAATGTAAAATCAGCAATTGAATTAATTTCGAAATATTACTATCCAATAATAATTTGCGATATTATGATGCCGGACGGTGATGGTTTCCAAATTCTGGATGAAGTTCAAGCAAAAAGTAAGGATAGTGCGATTATAATGATGACAGGCTACTCAACGGTTGAAAATGCTGTTAATTCACTTTATTATGGAGCTATGGACTTTATTCCTAAACCTTTTACAGTTGATGAGTTGCTTGGTTCAGTTTATCGAACAAACAAATATCAACAGATCAAGAAAAAACAAATTTCATCTTCTAATAATAAAACGGAAATATTTTATGTCGATTGTCCTGCAAAGTATTATCGGCTTGGCCATTCGAGTTGGTTGTGCGAGGAAAGAGATGGTTCGGTTTTAATTGGAGTTTGTGATATGTTTCTGAAGACGATTGAAACTATTACCGAGCTGGAATTTTTAGAAATAGAAGAAGAATTAGCACAAGGCATTTGCTGCTTAACAGTAAAATCGGCAGAAGACAGAATGCATAAAGTGCTCTCACCCGTTTCGGGCAGAATAATCGAAATAAATGAAAATCTAAAATCAAATATTAATTTAATAGAGAAAGATCCATACTTTGAGGGCTGGGTTTACCGTGTTATACCTAATGATCTTGGTTATGAAGTTAAACACCTAGTTCCCTGCAGTTCGGATAGACCTCAAATAAGAATATAATGAGAGTTTAAAAGTTAATTCAGGAGTAAAACCATGGCACTATTTATACTTGCGGTAATAATATTCATCATTGCGGATATTTTGATCCGGATGGTGCACAAAAATTTAACTGAGAAAAAAGTTAAGAAAGAGCGTGAGCTTGTCTTAACTGAAAGCTTAAAGCTGGATTTCACAAATGAGGCAAAAACCTTAAAACGGGCTGAAGTTCAAAACCCAAAAGCCAAAATTCTTTGTGTCGATGATGAAGAAGTTATTCTTAGCAGTTTCAGAAAAATTTTGGTACTGGATGGATATTCGGTTGATACGGTTGAAACAGGACAAGAAGCGCTCGGATTAATTCAAAAACATCATTATGATTTTGTTTTTACAGACCTTAAAATGCCTTTAATGGATGGTGTTGAAGTTACTAAATCAGTAAAGCATTTACGCCCGGATATTGATGTTATTATTATTACCGGATATGCTTCTGTGGAAACAGCAGTTGAAACTATGAAATATGGTGCTATGGATTATGTACAAAAACCATTTACCGAAGATGAGCTATTAGCTTTTGTAAAAAAGACACTTATCAAACGGCAGGATAAAATTCAAAAACAATTAAAACCAAAAGTTCATATTACTCATGTGCCGGCTTCAGGTGATTTTATCAAAGGTGAATTTTCAATTCCCGGAGGAGTATTTATTTCTAAAAATCATACTTGGGCAAGTATTAACCAAGAGGGAATTGCAAAAGTAGGATTAGATGATTTTGCTAAAAAATTAATTGGCGGAATAGATTCGGTTGAATTGCCAAATCTTGGAATGAATGTGAAAGCTGGACAGCCGTTATTTACAGTTAAACAGGGTAACCGTTCAGTTACATTTAATTCACCCGTAACCGGAAAAGTTTCTCAAGTGAATACAATTTTAAAAGATAACCTTGCTGCTCTTGAGGTAACTCCTTACGAGAAGAATTGGGTTTGTGCTTTAGATACTGAAAATATTGATAGTGAAATTAAAAATTTAAGTATCGGCAAATCTGCAGTTGCATTTTTCCAGGAGGATTTAGAAAAATTCAAACTGCTGATGAAAGACATTCTCAAATCCGAAAAGAAAGAAGGGGAGTATGTCGAAGAAGGTCAAATGTACATTGGCCAGCTTGAAAAGCTAAACGATGTAAATTGGCAGAAAGTAACTGCTGAGTTTTTTGTAAGATAAATTCGTGTAACCTTCAAGGTTACTTTGCGATAAAGCATTGTTAACCTTGAAGGTTATAATTTAAAAGTAGATGCTAATTCCAAGTCTGACAGAATTCCCTTGGCCTCTTGTATAAGAATCGTCACTATTATTTTGAATATTACTCCCATTTTCTGTTCTTGTTTGTTTCGTATTTATCTTAATATGACTGAGTTGGAATCCATATTCGCCAGATAAGCTAATATTATTTTTAACAAACCATTCCACTCCGAAAACAGCTTCAAGACCGTAACCAAATCCCGAGCTTTTCCGCACGTAAGTTGAAAAAAGTGTATCAACACTTGATTCAGAATTCTCTGTGTTTTTTTCATACATGATTAAGAAACCACCTCCCCAATAAAATGAAACATCTTCCATTATAGGTGAAGAATAGATCAATTGAGGTTTAATTTGTACGGAATAGTTGTCCATTTCATAATCACTTATATATTTTTCATTAGTATCCAAGATTAAATTATCCTGATTGTGCTTATGATTTTGAGAGTTAAAACTAATACCAAATCTTAAAGAAAGCGCATTAGTTAAATTATACTTGGCAGAAATTATACTTCCTTGAAATTCTGTGAGCTTAAAGTTCTCAGCAACTTGAAATTGCAGAGCATACTTACCGGTGAGATCAATTTGGTAGTTCGTTGTGTCTTGGGAAAAGAGTTGTTGTGAAAGAATTGCAAAGAATGTTAAGACAAGCAGTTTCATAAATGCCCCATTTTATTGTTGCGAAATCTGTCTATTCAAAAATAATGAATGCAAGCTGAATTTGTCAATTACCAGCAACGAACTCGTCTCCCTCGCCCCCTTCTCTTGGTAAGAGAAGGGGGGCGGGGGGTTGAGTTTTGTGTAACTGCAACCTTCGAGGTTGCCCTGCGAATACCTAGCTTTAACCTCGAAGGTTACCTTACACAAGGTTTTTTATTGCTTGTTCTAAAAATAAGGGTAAAACAGTTTTCTGCGTTAATTCTACCTTCTCCGGGTCCTCGAGTTGTTCGAGAATATTATAATATTTTTTCTCCCCAACATCATTTATAACTTTTTGTTTAATTCCTTCTTTTTGATAATGATAACGCATACCTTCCGGATGAGCTTCCGGATGGAATTGTGTACCGAAAATCTCGGGTGAAATTCTAACTGCCATTAAAGCTCTTTCGTATTCAACGTGCGGGCGAATTTTTTCCAAAGCAAGAATTTTAGCGCCTAGTTCATGGAAAACTTTATTGTTAGGTTGAATAACTTGCCACCACCTAAAATCAGCTGCAAAAAACGGTTCAGGCAAATTCTTTAGAATTGGATCATGAGTTCCAGCTTCAGTTTTATGAACAGGAAATATTCCGAATGATCTCGATTTTCTCTTTGTTACCGCACCAAGATTGAAAAACCTTGCCATCATTTGAAAAGAGTGACATATAAAAAAAAGGTATTTCTTTCTGGCATTTGTTTGGTTGTGATTCCAAATTTTGTCGAGTAAATCGAAATAATTTTTTTCCCAAACAGTACCTTCGCCTTCAAACGGGCTACCGGGTCCACCCGAAGAAATATAAATATCATAAGATAAATCCGGTACTTCAGCTTTGTACCTTGTTTCAAATCTATGATTAACTAATGATTGTCCATTAACCTTTCCATTAAATTCAGTGAGCAGATTTGTAATTGCACCAATGCCAAGGTTCTCTTCATTGTTATAAAGATCAATTATTGCTGCTTTAATTTCTGTGCGATTCAAATTAATAGAATTTATATTCTTAGTTGATACATCAAACTCAGTAACTTCATTTACTCTCATATTAAATGTTGAACTCTTCCTTAACTTCTTTAAAACAATTTATAGCAAAATCTAAATCTTGATGACTATGTGCTGCAGAAATTTGTACTCTTATTCTTGCTGTACCCTTTGGAACGACAGGATAGAAAAAGCCGATAACATAAACGCCTTTTTCTAACATACGAGCAGCAAATTTTTGGGAAAGTGACGCATCACCTAACATAATTGGTACAATTGGATGAATTCCATCTTTAATTGTAAGTCCAGTTTTCTTTATTGCTTCACGAAAATACTTTGTATTCATTTCAAGTTTATCTCTAAGGTGAGTAGATGATTCTAATAGTTCTAACACCTTAATAGAGGCTGTGACAATGCTTGGAGCTAAGGTATTGGAAAAGAGGTAAGGACGAGATCTTTGACGAAGCAAATCAATTATTTCTTGTCTGCCGCTTGTATAACCTCCGCTTGCACCACCGAGTGCTTTTCCAAGTGTACCCGTAATGATGTCAACTCTTCCCATAACATCATTATACTCATGAGTTCCTCTGCCGTGCTTGCCAATAAAACCTACCGCATGGGAGTCATCAACCATAACCATTGCATTATATTTATCTGCCAGATCGCAAATTGATTTTAAATTTGCAATATAGCCGTCCATTGAAAAAACACCATCTGTAGCAATCAATCTTATTCTTGAACTTGATGCCTCTTTAAGTTTCTCTTCAAGATCGTTCATGTCGCTGTTTTTATATCGGAACCTTTGTGCTTTGCAGAGTCTTATTCCATCAATTATACTTGCATGATTTAGTTCATCGCTGATTACTGCATCTTCTTCACCTAGAATTGTCTCAAACAATCCACCATTAGCATCAAAGCAAGACGAATAAAGAATGGTTTCATCGGTTCCAAGAAATTCGGAGATTTTTAATTCCAGCATTTTGTGAATATCCTGAGTCCCACAAATAAACCTTACAGAAGATAGTCCGTAACCGTACTTATCAATTCCCTTTTTAGCGCATTCAATAATTTGCGGATCATCAGCAAGGCCAAGATAATTATTAGCGCACATGTTTAGGACTTGCTTCCCATCTTCAACTTTAATCTTTGCCCCCTGCGGGCTTACAATTATTCTTTCCTTTTTTAATAATCCATCATTTTCAATTTGGGCAAGAGTGTCAGTATAAAATTTTTCAGCGTCGAAATTCATATAATTTCCTGTTGGTTTAATTAAATAATTTATTATCGAGCCCAATCCAGAATAACTTTACCCGAATTTCCCGATTTCATTATTTCAAATGCATTAAGATAATCATCGATTTTGAAACTGTGTGTGATTACGGGTGATAAATCCAACCCAGCTTGCACCATTGCTTGCATTTTGTACCAGGTTTCAAACATTTTTCTGCCGTAAATACCGCGGATGGTAAGCCCGTTAAAAATTATTTTATTCCAGTTCACTCCTGCATTTTCGGGAAGAATTCCGAGCAGAGCAATACTTCCGCCATGATACATAACATCTATCATATCGTTCAAAGCTTTTGGGCTGCCGCTCATTTCTAAACCAACGTCAAAGCCGCCTTTCATACCAAGATCTTTAATGATCTCGGGAAGCTTCTCTTTAGTGACGTTAACAGCTCTGGTTACCCCCATTTTTTTAGCAAGTTCTAATCGATATTCGTTCATATCGGTTATTACAATGTGCCTTGCGCCGGCATGTTTGGCAATAGCTGCTGCCATAATTCCAATAGGTCCAGCCCCGGTAATCAGAACATCTTCGCCCAATAACTCAAAACTTAGAGCTGTGTGAGTTGCATTTCCGAAGGGATCATAAATTGATAAAACATCGGTTGGAATTTTAGGATCGCAATGCCAAATGTTTGTAACAGGAATAACTAGATATTCTGCAAAACAACCTGGGCGATTTACCCCAACACCTTTTGTATTTGGGCAAAGATGACCCCGCCCTGCACGGCAGTGCCTGCACTGTCCACATACAAGATGACCTTCACCGCTTACCAATTCACCAACTTGCACATCGTGAACATTGCTGCCGAATGCTTCAACAGTTCCAACATATTCATGACCCACATGCATTGGAACCGGAATGGTTTTTTGAGCCCACTCATCCCAATTGTAAATGTGAATATCAGTTCCGCAGATAGAAGTTTTATGAATTTTTATTAGTACATCATTTGCACCATACTCTGGAACTGGAACTTCATCCATCCAAATTCCCGGTTTAGAATATTTTTTTACAAGAGCTTTCATCTTTGCCATTGTTATTTCCTATTATTTTTTGATAAACCAATTTGTTCTTGAGTAAGTCAAGTTCTATTTTTTACTATTTTATGAAGTAAAATTAGAGAAATTATATTGAAGGGGAAAGCAAAGTGAAAAACCCAATTTTAATATTCAGCTTTCGATTTTTTCGGAAAGGTTTGTTAAAAATTATTGATGAGTAATTTGTTTACTAATTTTTTGGGCGGAAACAATTGGGTTCGCTTTTTATTCTCAGTAATAATTTTGGTTATCACTCCCAATTTCGAATATATCTGCCAGCAAAGAAATTACTTCTACACGAATAAAAAATATGGGAGCGAAGCACTATTTAATCCAATTAGCTTATTATTAAATGGTGCTTATGATGTAACACAGCTTCAGTCGGTAACAAATAATATTCATGATCCTGAGTTTTCGAAAAAAGCTAAAGTTGTTTTTAGAAATCTATCTCATCCTATTGAAAGCATTCGTAATTATGGAACCGAAAAATTTTTGAAAGGTGAATTTCTTCCTCTTAGCTGGGAAAAGGGCAACATGCAATGGATTCCAAACTACCAAAATCACTTGATTGGAGGTGGTATGCTTTACACCGCTATGAAAGAATGGTATCGAGAGCACAATTTCCCAGAGCCTTGGATTTGGTCTGCAGCTACTTTAATGACACAGCATTTACTAAATGAAATATATGAATCTGGTGCACACGAAGGTTGGAGTGTGGATGAAGTATCGGATATTTACATTTTTGATCTGGGAGGAATTATACTTTTTAGTTTTGATTCTGTAAATGAATTTTTCAGTGAGACACTTAATTATTCGGATTGGTCATTGCAGGCTACAGTCACAGCCCCGCACGGCAGAGTTCATGCCGGGCAGTATTTCTCATTAAAGTGGAAACTTCCTTTCTCAGAGGATTATTCTCTTTTTTACCGTTACGGAATGGGTGGAGTAGCCGGCTTATCAAAAGCGATTAATGAAGAGGACAACTTGTCTGTTGGTATAGGTTTCCGGACAAAACATTTAATTGACGTTGGTCCTTACAGACAAAGAACAATTGAAACAGGCTGGCAGGTTGGTTTTTTTTATGACAGAAATAATTCTCTTATGACATCAGTAATTTTTAGCGGGATTAAAGAATACTTTTGCACTATAGATGTATACCCAGGTATTTTAATGATTGGAGATTTTTCACCTGGGCTGTGGACAGTTATCGGCAGAAATGGAAATACAATGATTGGATTATCTACAAGATATGTTTTGTCAATTGGATATGAATTTGGTGCAAATTAACCGATTATAAATTGCTTAAACAATCTTCAAATAATTGAAAACAATGCATACTCGCTGTGAGACTTTTTATCAGTCGCTTCTTTATTACTCTCAATTAGCTGCTCAAATTTTGTTTCATCAATATTATTAATTACAGCAGTTTTTCTTAACCACTGAATTTCAACTTGATGGATTTTTTGATCTGAATGAGCTAAGCGCAGTCCATCAGAAACAAATGAAAAGGCGATTTTGCTGTTAGAAAATTTGATAGGTTCTTCCGAAATATGTTCGTTAACCAGCAAATTTTTAATAGTTTCTTCATAAAAATCTTCAGCAAAGCCAAGCTTAATGGCAATGCTTTTCAACATATTTTTTTC
>JACAFC010000288.1 GCA_013388515.1 Ignavibacteriaceae bacterium
GAATAAGCAACAAAATTTTTATCGTTCATGATTTCAATTGGTTGAATTACATGTGGATGACTTGCAATAATAACATCTGCACCAAAGGAAAATATTTGATTTGCTAATTCAACCTGAAATTTATTTGGAACTCTTTGATATTCTTCGCCAAAATGTAAATAGACAATTATTACATCAACTTTAGGTTTTGCTTTGGAAATATCTTTTTTGATTAATGTTGTATCAATTATATTTATCAAAAATTTTTTTGATTTAGGTAAATTATTTCCATTCAAACCATAAGTATAAGCAAGCAGACCAACTTTAATTTCATTTTTTTCTAAAATCAAAATTGAATCTCTTTCAAATTCATCTTTAAATGTTCCAATATGTAATAGTCCATTTCGCTTAATATTTTCAATAGTTTTGATTACACCTATAATTCCTCTATCCAAAGAATGATTATTAGCATTAATTAAAACATCAAAGCCAGCATTTTTAAGTGCGGTCAAATATTCTATTGGTGAATTAAAATTTGGATAACCTGAAAATGAAAATTCATTTCCAGCAACTACTGTTTCTAAATTGCCAATTGTAAAATCTGCTTGAGATAAATAATTTTTTATTTCTTCAAAAATTGGATTGAAATCAAAACTATCCTTCTCAACTTTTGAACTTTCATAAATCGGTGAATGACACATCAAATCGCCAACAAAAGAAAAACTAATTTCTTTTGATGTAAAAGTTTTTTTCTCTTCTACCAAATTTTTTGTTGAAGAAAAGAAATAAAATGAAATCAAAGCAATTAAAAATAGAAACAGTAAATTTTTCATATTCATTTAATGATAAAAAAAAGGTCGAGCATTGAACTCGACCTTAATAACAAAAAAGTGAGCGAATTAGTTTTCGCTCTTTCCTCCTTTACGAGAAGCTTTAACTGCTTGAATGTCATTTCTCAATTCTTGAGCTTTCTTTTTCAATTCACTCAATCCTTTACGCAAACGAGTTCCAGCAGCAGATTGCCCTTTTGTGTAGAATTTTTCTATATCGGGCTCGAGACTTTGGATAAAGTCAATTAGTTCTTGATATTTTTGATGCATATTACCTCCTATTTTTTGTTAATGGGTTATTGTTTTAAGTTTTCTAAAACTATTTCTGCAATATCTTTAACTTGAACTTCTTCTGTTTTATCTAAAGTTTTTATTCCATCGCTTAGCATGGTCATACAGAATGGACAAGCAGAAGCAATTGTATCAGCATTTGTTTTTAAGGCTTCTTCAGCACGGTAAACATTAATTCTTGTGCCTTCAGTTTCTTCAAGGAACATTCTTCCGCCACCAGCACCACAACATAAACCTTTATCTTTTGATCTCGACATTTCAATTAATTCAAGTCCATTAATATGCTCAAGGGAATTTCTTGGTGCTTCAAAAATATTATTGTAACGACCAAGGTAACAAGAATCATGATAAGTAACTTTATTTTTCACTTCCTCATTTTTTAATTCCAGTTTTCCTTGATTAATTAATTCTGAAATTAATTCCGAATGATGAACAACTTCGAATTTGCCACCGAATTGTGGATACTCATTTTTCAATGAATTAAAACAATGTGGGCAAGCCGTGACAATTTTTTTAACTCCATAATTATTTAATGTTTCAACATTACTCTGCATCATCATTTGAGCAAGATATTCATTACCTAACCTTCTTGCTGTATCACCGTTGCATTGTTCTTCAACACCAAGAATTCTAAAATCAACATTTGCTTTTTGAAGAAGTGTAGCGAATGCTTTTGAAACTTTTTGATAACGAGCATCAAAAGATCCGGCGCAACCAACCCAAAATAAATATTCTGCGTTTGGATCTTCAGCCATTGTTTTAATATTCAAACCTTCAGCCCAATTAGCTCTATCTTGCGCATTGAATGCCCATGGTGTTCCATTAGTTTCTAAGTTTTTGAAAACAGCATTTAATTCACTCGGGAAGTTTGATTCTGTCAAAACTAAATTTCTTCTCATCTCAACAATAGAATCAACATGTTCAATTGTAACTGGACATTCATAAACACAAGCCATACAAGTTGTGCAAGCCCAAAGTTCTTCATCAGAAATATAATTATGAACCAAAGTTTTTTGCATCATTTCATTTTGTTCGTCAACTTTTGCAAGTATTAACGGAGCTTTATCTTCTGTTCTTTTTCGAATGTTAACTATTATTTCTCGCGGAGATAATTTTTTCCCCGTCAAATTTGCAGGACAATTTGCAGTGCATCTTCCGCATTCCGTGCATGAATATCCATCAAGAATTTGCTTCCAAGATAAATGTTCAAAATCTGCAGCTCCATATTGAGAAATATTTTCATCTTCAAGATTTAATTTTTTGAGAGCATATTTCCCTTCTCCAATTTTATTGAAATAAACATTCGGCAAAGATGTAACAACATGAAAATGTTTTGAATAAGGA
>JACAFC010000213.1 GCA_013388515.1 Ignavibacteriaceae bacterium
CAGTAACACAATTTGATTGGACTCAATACTATGTAGATGTAACGGTACCGAATAATGCACAATCATTTCATGTAAGATTGCATCCATTAGGAAGATTCAAAGGAACGGTATGGTTTGATTTATTAGAAGTTGAGAAGATTAATCCAACTGATTTAATGAATCAACAAATGATACCTTCGGCTTTTAATCTGTTCCAGAATTATCCAAATCCTTTTAATCCTTCAACGAGAATAAGCTATTCACTTCCACAAGCTTCTTATGTAAAAATTAAAATTTACGATTTGCTAGGAGTAGAAGTAAAAACACTTCTTGAAAGTGAACAATCAGCTGGTTTATACAACATTCAGTGGAACGGAGAGAATAATTTTGGTTCCAAAGTTTCAAGCGGTACTTATATATATAGATTAGAGGCCGGCAACTTTGTTCAATCAAAAAAGATGGTTTTACTAAAGTAGTTAGGCTAGAACAAATCAATTTGTTCAAAAAGGGCGCATAGAAATGTGCGCCCAATATATTCTTAAAGCACATTTTCGCAAAAAATTATTTTAAGGTGAATTTAATGTTCACTAAATCAATTTTCCAAATTCTAATTTCCTTTTTCCTTTTAGCCATTCCAATTTCTGCTGGAACTACTGGTAAAATTGCTGGTGTCATCAAAGATAAAGCAACCGGAGAGGCGCTGGTTGGGGTTAATGTTGTTCTAGTCGGAACTCAGATGGGTTCTTCAACTAATATTAATGGCGAGTATTTCATTATCAATATTCCACCCGGATTATATGATGTACGATTTTCACTTATTGGTTATTTAACTCAGATAATACAAAACGTGAGGGTTTCTGTTGATCAAACATCCAGAATAGATGTTGAATTATCTCAACAAGCTGTAGAAATGTCAGATATTGTTGTATCAGCAGAAAAACCTCTTGTAAGAAAAGACCTCACATCAACTGAATCAAAAATTAGCGGAGATGATATATCAATGCTTCCAATAGAGGATGTTCAATCAATAGTAAATTTGCAAGCTGGTGTTGTTGATGGTCATTTCAGAGGCGGACGAACAAATGAAGTTAAATATTTAATCGATGGCGTTTCGGTTAATAATGTTTTCTCCGGTGATTTTTCACTTCAAGCAGAGGTAAATAGTATTGAAGAAGTTCAAGTTCTCACCGGAACTTTTAATGCTGAGTATGGCGAAGCTTTATCTGGTGTGGTAAATCAAATAACTAAAATTGCTTCAGACAAATACGATGGAGATTTTTCATTTTATTCTGGCGATTATGTTAGCAGCCGAAAAAATCTTTTCACTAATATTAATAGCATCTCGCCTTCAGACGTATATAATGTTCAAGGATTTATCAGCGGTCCAATCCCAGGTTTAGCAAACCTGCTGAAGTTTTTTATATCCGGCAGATATATTTATGATGATGGATATATTTACGGCAAACGAATGTTTAATCCTTCAGATTCTTCAGACTTTTCTGCCAACAGTCCTGATAATTGGTACATAGGAGCATCAGGAGATAATAAATATATTCCTATGAACTATAGTAAAAGATTAACTCTACAGGGAAAGCTTTCCATTAATGTTGGAACAGGCAGAGGTATTGTTTTAAGCGGTTTATACCAGGATCATGAATACAAAGATTATAATCATAGATTTAAATTAAACCCGGATGGTGATTATACAAAATTTAATAAAAGTTATCTTGGTACTATCAGTTACACATATGTTCTTAGCAATGCAGCGTTTATTGATTTTTCAGGATCAGGTTTTATATCAAAATTCAATCAATATGTTTTTGAGGATCCGCTTGATACTCGATATGTAAAACCTGAAAGAATGAGAGATGTAAGTGGAAATGCTTTTCTTACTGGCGGAACTGAGAATTGGCATTTTAACCACACAACTTCTACATATACTTTGGGCAGTGCTTTAACTTGGCAATTAAACCAAGTTCATCAAATTAAAACCGGGGTTGAATATAAACTGCATGATATTGAATATGAAGATTTTCAAATAATGATTGATGCAGTAAATAACTATAAGCCAACATTACCAACACCGGGTGCTTTCAATTATAATACTTACACTGCTAATCCATATCAATTGGCATTTTATATACAGGATAAAATAGAGATTGATTATTTAGTAGTTAATGTAGGTCTTCGTTTCGATTATTTTGAACCTGATGGCAAATATCTTAAGGATCCAAATAAAATATCTTGGTTAGACGGCATTTTACCGCCTTTCCCGGATAGCCTAATGGGTAAAGCAAGTGCTAAGTATCAACTAAGTCCAAGGCTTGGACTTTCATATCCAATTACTGAACGCGGGGCTATTCACATTTCATATGGACATTTCTTTCAAATACCTCCATTCGAAAATCTTTATCGTAATCCAAACTTTCGTATTCCTTTAACAGGTGATTTCCCAGAGAATATAGGTAACACAATTGGTAATGCAGATCTTGAAGCACAGCAGACAATTATGTATGAAATTGGGTTGCAGCAAGAACTAACCAAGGATATCGGATTCACTTTAACTGGTTATTACAAAGACATCCGAAATCTTTTAGCAACGGAAGTTCATATTAAAAATGAATTTAGAAAGTTCAGTAAACTTATAAATAAAGATTATGGAGCTGTAAAAGGAATTACTATTTCATTTAATAAGAGATTTACAGACGGGTTCAGCGCAAATATTGATTATACTTATCAAATCGCAAAAGGAAATGCGTCAGATCCTAACGATGCATTTAATAAAGCCCAAGCTAATCCCCCAATTGAAGCAAATAAACAATTAGTTTCACTTAATTGGGATAGAAGACATTCGTTAAATATTAATTTAACCGCCGGCACTCCTGGTGATTTTATTGCAAGCTTTGTTGGAAGATTGGGCTCAGGATTGCCTTACACTCCATCTGTACAAAACCAACGTACTGGATTGGAGAATAGCGAGAATAAGCCGGGAATTTTTAATGTAGACATGTACTTAACTAAATATTTTTATCTGTTCGACCGGCAATTATCTGTCTATGTTAAAGTCTATAATCTTTTTGATACAGCAAATGAATTAGAAGTTTTTGGTGACACAGGCAGAGCTGGTTATACACTTGAATTAACTAGAGCTCAAGAAGCGCCGCGCGGCGCTAATACTCTTGAAGAATACTTACCGCGACCGGATTTTTTCTCATCACCAAGGCAAATAATTTTTGGAGCATCTATCGCATTCTAATTGTGAATTTAGGAGGAATAAAGTGTTAAAAATTGTATTTATTAAAATTCTTACAATTACATTTCTTTTTTGCTGGTTTACAGAAATATCAGCCCAGCGAATAGTTGATAAAAATAAGGGGGATAATAATCAAACTAAAAAAGGATTTATGGATGGGAATCTTGCAGCTACCGTATATTATAACTTTGGTGAAATAGCAGATTGGCAAAATGAACCAAGCCGAAGCGGAGTTTGGCCCAAAGGTACAAATCATACTTATGTAGATGGTGTGGCAATTATTGTTCAATCTGAAGCTAAAGATCCTTCTGGTAAGCTAATTCATCCGCTTGAAACAAACTACTACGAATTTACAAGATATGATCCGGCTACTGGAATAACCTATGGTTGGTGGCCTCTTCCAGGGTATGCACATCCCTATTCTTCTTCACCTGCTAGAAGCGATGATGCTGCTACTTGGCCTGAAACATGGCCTGATAGACCATCTGATTGGGATGGAACGTGGAATGGTTTTTTTGGTAAAGGGATACAAAATGCTGATGTTGAAACCTATTTTGTTTTTGACGATCACCTTGATAGAGAGTATTGGGTAAATAATAACTTTAAACCAGACAAAGATGATCCTATGCGTGGTGGTTTGGGTATGCAAGTGAAAGCAAGGGGATTTCAATGGTCTCAAGTTCTGGCAGAGGATGTAATTTTCTGGTATTATGAAATTACAAATATGAGTTCAACCGATTATCCCAAAACCCTTTTTGCTCAGTATATTGATTGGGGGATCGGAGGACATGATAATTCATCTAACAACGCAGGCGATTATGATGAATTGCTTGATATGTCCTACGCATGGTCTACTGTTCCATTCGGAAGCCCTGGAAATTGGAGTCCAGTCGGCTTAACAGGATATGCTTTTCTTGAAAGCCCAGGAATAGATGATGATAGAATTGACAATGATAAGGATGGGTTAATTGATGAAAGAAGGGATAACATTGCAAATCGAATAATAGATAATCCGAATACTGATCCCTTTATCCTTAATGTCTTAAGAGATACAACAAATTTTGCTTTGTTTTATGGAAGATCATGGGAACCTCATTGGGATGCTGATGAAAATGGAAATTGGAGAACTTATACAGATGTGAATGAAAATGGTAAGTGGGATTTAGGCGAACCTCTAAACGATGATGTGGGTACCGATGGCATTGGTCCGTTTGACGATGGCTATGTTGAAGCAGATTTAGATGGAAGCGAAGCAAACAATAAACCAGATCAAGGAGAACCTAATTTTGGTATTCTAGATAAAGATGAATCAGATCAGCTTGGTTTAACTGGTTTTGCTATTTATCCTGTTCATAAATATGAATTAAATAGAGATGAAGAAAATTGGACTGTACTTTCCGGATTACCTGAACCGCATGGTCAAACATTAGCTGGAGTTAACCTTGCTAATTATTTCTCCTCTTATCTTTTTCATCTTAATGGGCGCGATACTTACTCCGCTGAGGTCGGCGAAACTCAAGAAACTGGTGAGACTGAAAGATTTTCTATGGCGTTAATATTTGGAATAGACAAAGATGATTTATTTAGAAGAAAGAGAACAGTTCAACAAATTTATAATGCAAGTTACCGTTTTGCTAAACCGCCCGAAAAACCAATTGTTAAAGTTATACCGGGAGATAAAAAAGTTACTCTTTACTGGGATGATCGTGCAGAAAAAACTTTCGATGCATTCTACCAAAAATACAATTTTGAAGGCTACAGAATTTATAGATCAACGGAATCAAATTTTCTTGAGAATAAAATAATTACAGATGCCTATGGTAAGCCTACCTTTAGAAAACCATTGGTGCAATTCGATTTAGTTGATGGTGTAAAAGGGCTTCACCCAATTAATGTAAATGGTGCCTTATTTAATCTTGGTGATGACACCGGGTTAAAACATTCTTTTATCGATACAACTGTTGAAAATGGTCAAACATACTATTATGCTGTTGCTGCATATGACCAAGGTTTTACTCGAACAACTGTTGAGGGTGATTTTGAGGGAATTCCGCCTTCTGAGACTACCACTATTATTAAAAAGGACATCAGCGGCAATATTAAAACAGATATCAACACTGCTGTGATCACACCCAGGGCTCCTGCTTCAGGTTATATCGCTCCGGAAATTAAAAACTTTTTAGGTAGTGGACCAGGAACAGGAAGTGTTTCTGTTGATGTTCTTGATCCCGATTCAGTTAAAAATTATCATACTTACCGTGTCGAATTTAGAAATGATTCAAAATACAATAACAGCCCCAATCCATGGTATAGAATTATTGATTACACTGATAACGATACACTTATTTCATTTACCCAAATTAAATCTGCTGAAGTTGCTACAGGAGTTCTGCATGGGTTTGCTATAGAGATAAAAAATGATTCTTCCGTGGTTGTAGATTTCGATAAATCAGCTTGGAAAACTGGAAATAGTAATTACATTGTAAAAGTAGGATTTGATGATAGATATGCTGCTGCATACGGTACTAGACGAGTTGATTACCCTGGAGATTTTGAGTTATATCTCCTCGAACCTAACCAGGGTGATCTAGGTTTTCCAGCAACATCTTTTAGTCAGCCGAATCAATCAAACATTCGGATTAAAAACATTACTGACAATATTGAACATCAGCCGTTCATTTTTAGAGATTTAAATAAAGACGGCATCTTCAATGAGGATGATGCAGTTTTTATTGTTTTTGGAGATTCAATTGATAAAGCTCCGACTAATTTTTCCAACTTAAAAGTCAGTTGGTCAATTACACTAGTTAAAGACACCACAATTGCCAATGAGAATCAACGTCCACCTCAAATTGGTGATATATTCAAGGTAGTTACAAAAAAACCATTTAGGCAAGGTGAGTACTATGAATTTTCAACTTTAGCAAAAGGTTTTGATAAATCAAAAGCTGTTAAAGATTTGGACAAAATTGCAGTAGTTCCTAATCCTTATGTTGGTGCAGCTTCGTGGGAACCAGCCAGCGTTGAAGCAGGCAGAGGAGAAAGGAAAATTTACTTTACTCATCTACCCTCAAAATGCACAATACGCATTTATACAATTAGTGGAAAACATGTACAAACTATAGAACACAATAGCTCTTTAGATGATGGACAAGAATCATGGAATCTCGTGTCAAAAGATGGAATGGATATATCTTTTGGAGTATATGTCTATCACGTTGAAGCTCCAGGTATTGGAGAAAAATTAGACAGATTTGCAATTATCAAATAGTTTTAATTGAGGCACGTATGTCGATCAAATCATTTCTAAAAGTCTTAACAATCCTAATAAATCTGGCATTGCTCAATATTTTTGGACAACCAATTTCTAAAGCGGGTACAAGTGCGGCCAATTTCTTAGAAATTAGTCCCGGTGCTGGTGCTCAAGGAATAGGTGGTGCTTTTGTAAGCATTGCTAATGATGCTTCAGCATTATATTGGAATGCGTCGGGTATTGCAACTATTGAGCAAAAGGAAATAATTTTTGTACATACAAACTGGATTGCAGAAACGAGTTTTGATTATGCAGGATTAGTACTCCCATTAAGCGATTTTGGAACTTTAGGATTTAGTTTCACCTCGCTTTCAATGGATGATATGAAGGTTAGAACCGTAGATAAACCTGATGGCACTGGAGAATTTTTTAGTGCCGGAGATATTGCAGTGGGTGTTTCATATGCAAACAAACTAACTGACCGCTTTTCAATTGGCATGACAGTAAAATTTATTCAGCAAAAGATCTGGCACATGACAGCTTCAGCTTTTGCTCTTGATATTGGAACTCTTTTCCGAACAGATCTTTTTGGAGGTATGGTTATTGGAGCTTCGATGTCTAACTTTGGAACACCAATGAAGCTTGAGGGAAGAGATGCAAGATACTTCATAAGGGTTGACGAAACAAAAACTGGTTCAAATGATCAAATTCCCACTAACATCGAACTAGATTCGTGGGATTTACCTCTCATTTTTCAAATCGGAGTTTCAACCTATTTATTGAACACCGATAATTATAAAATTAAAGCTGCAGCTGATGCTGTTCACCCTAGTAACAACTATCAAAGTATGAATACCGGCCTCGAGTTTTCGTTTAAAAATTTTCTTTTCATTCGAGGTGGCTATCAATCGCTTTTCTTAAAAGATGCAGAAGGCGGTCTATCTTTAGGTCTTGGAATGAATTCAAGGATATTGTTTAGTGATGCAATGGTAAATTTTGATTATGCATTTAGAGATTTTGGTCGGTTGGAAAGTATACATACTTTTTCAGTTGGAATAAAATTTTAATTACTGATGAGTAAATTTTACTAATGTATTTTATATCAATATTAATTTCATTATTGCTTATTACCAAATTTGATGAAACCCCCGCTCAAGCTTTCTCAAATAATCTTCTGAATCATGGTTACACAGAAACAACAATAGCTGAAATTGGAAATATAAGCATAACAGTTGAAGAGTTTCTAAATAGCTTTGAATTTGCCCCAGCATTCATTAAGAGAAAACCTGATTCCAAATTACGGCACATCAATTTTATGATCAAGGAAAAGCTTTTGGCACTCGATGGATATTCACGACAAATTGATACATCAGAAATTGCAAAAGAGATGTTAAGTGCTATAACTGATGACATAGCTACTGAAGAGCTGTTCAAAAAAGAGATTCTTGAAAGAATTAATTATACAAATGAAGATATTGATTCATTAGTCGCAAAAAAACAAACTGAATTTGAAATTAGATGGATTTATTCACCCAACCGCGAAGAAATAGAAAACATTTATAAACTGTTATACAATAGAATGTCTTTTGACTCAATTTATTTTAAACAATTCTCCGATACTTCAATATACTTAGATGAAAGAGAGTTAAAAATTTCAGAATACTCTTTGGAATTAAGAAATCCACTACTTTCCTCCAAAGTTGCTCAATTGAAACCTGGAGAATATTCTGATTATTTTTATGCATATGATGGTTGGTACATTATTCAGTTGAAAAATAAATGGATTGATATCATTACATCAGAAACGGAATCTGGCAAGTTTTACAATGAAGCTAAATCGGCCTTTAAAAAAAGAAAAATGGATCAGCTTTCTGATGAATATATAAATAATTTGCTGATATCTGCGAACCCTATTATAAAAAGAAATACATTTAATGTATTGCGAACTTATATTGCAAGTTATACACTATCCGAAGATAAATACAAGGAGTGGAATCTCAAGGAAAAACTCGAACAAGCACTTGATTCATTAAGAAATCCATCTGCAAATATTATTGGAAATATAATTTTAGTGGAGTATAATAATGGTGCTATAACTCTTGAAGAATTTTTGAAATGGTACCGGATAAGGGATCAATATCTTAAGTTTGATCAAGCTAACCTACAATCATTTTCACTTTCATTAAAAAATTACATTTGGCAGATGCTGAGAGATAAGTTGCTTACTGCTAAAGCATCTGAACAAAATTTTTATAACTCCATTGAAGTAAAAAAACAATCTGCCTGGTGGAAAGATAAGATAACTTACTCTCTAATTAAGAATGAAATACTAAATTCAATTCGTTTGGATATGAAAGAGTTAAAAGCAGATACTAAATTGAATGCCAGTAATTCGAATTTCATTCAAGAAGAACTTACAAAAAAAATGTTTTATAAATTGAAGGAACTTCAAAAAAAATTTAATGTAAAAGTAAATAAAGATGTTCTAAACCAAATTTCGGTTTCATCAGAATATGATCCAAAAGCAGTTGATTTTTATTTTGTGAAAAAAGGCGGAGTAATTCCTCGTACACCTTTTCCAACAATTGATATGGAATGGAGCAGATGGGAATGAACATAAACTCTTGTTTAAAAAAAATTATTCTAAATAAGAAAAAAATTTTCACTCTCTTATTAATAATACTTTCCACTAACTTATCATGTAATTTCGAGAAGAAGGATATTCCAAGAGAAATTCTATATTGGTCATCAAATAATAATGAAGAAATCTCATTTGCACGATTTATTACAAATGAATGGAATAAAAGGAACCTGGAATTAAAAGTTCATTTTCAACCAGTACCGGAGGGTCAATCTAGCGAAGAAATAATTCTTGCAGCTGTTGTTGGTAAAACAACCCCCGATGTTTATTCAAATATGTGGCAAGGCGATGTGGAGACTTATGCTCAAGCTGGAGTACTTGTTGCGCTTGATACACTTAATGGGTTCATCCAGTTTTTAAATGAAAGATGTGATAGTTGGACTGTTAAAGAGGTTACTTCAAAAGACGGACATATTTATCAGATTCCATGGAAAATTAATCCGATAATGATGATTTATAATAAGAAAATATTGAAAGAATTGGGATTGACTTCTCCTCCTCAAACCTATTCAGAATTTCTTGAAGCAGCCAAAAGATTTAAAAAAGATAATAACAATGATGGTTATACTGATCAGTGGATTGGCTATACAGAAGTTCATACTACTTGGTGGCAGCGTTTATTTGATTTTTATCCGCTCTATTTGGCTGCTTCTAATGGTGCATCTTTAATACAAAACGATAAAGCCGTATTCAACAATGTGCATGCATTGCAAGTGTTCGAGTTTTTGAGAGAGCTTTATAAAAAGGAATATTTTCCAAAAGAAAGAATATCAGCTAGACAAGATCCCTTTTTATCGAGCACAATTGCTACTCGATTTACTGGTCCTTGGGAAATTTCACATGCTGAAAAATTCAAACCGACTGATTTTGAGTATTCTTTTCAAACAATGCCTGTTCCCAATGAACATTCAGGCCCAATTTTTACTTATGGTGATCCCAAAAATATAATTGTCTTTAAATCTAGTGTAGATCCGAATAAGATTCTGAAATTCCTAAAATATTTTTTAAGTGAAGAAAATGATCTTAAGCTTATTGAGATGACTAATCAACTTCCACGCAGAAAAAATATTGATAAAAATCCAGTGTTTGCAAATTATTTTACAAAAAATCCTTTGATGTTAAGATTTGCCCACCAAGCCAATTATGTAAAAGGCACAGATGTTTCTGTTATACTTAAAGAGGTTTTTGATATAATTTCACAAGAATATGAAGCATGTGTTATTTATGGAGTTAAAACGCCTAAAGAAGCCTTAAAGGATGCTGAGAGAGCTGTAAACTTATTGTTCATTAAATGAAATTATAATGAAAAGAAAAACTTTCATACCTTATTTATTAGTTTCTCCATACGTAGTTCACTTTATTGTTTTCGTTGCTTTTCCAGTAATATTTTCGATATTCCTAACTTTTCATGATTGGAATATCATTGCACCAATGAGGTATGTTGGTTTAAGTAATTATATCCGGCTATTTAATGATACTATCTTTATCAAGTCTTTGCTTAACACACTTATATTCCTTGCTATTCATATTCCACTTCAAATTATTTCAGCACTGGTAATTGCAGAAATATTGAATCAAAACATAAAATTACGAGGATTTTTTCGAGCAACGTTTTTCATGCCTGTAATTGTTTCTGGAGTAGTAGTTACAATTCTTTGGCAGCAGCTCTACGGATTTGAAACCGGTTTACTGAATAGAGTATTTATTCAACTTGGGTTTGGTAAAGTTGGCTGGTTAACCGATCCATCTATTGCTATGCCTTCAATTGCATTGATGGCTACTTGGAAAAATGTTGGTTTGTACATCGTTCTATTTTTAGTAGGGCTACAAACAGTGCCTGCCCATTATTATGAAGCAGCAGATTTAGAAGGTGCAAATCATTTCCAAAAATTTATAAAAATCACTTTGCCATTAATCAATCCAACAATATTCATGGTTGTTATACTATCAACCATAGGTGGATTTTCACTTTTTATTGAACCATATGTTATGACTGGCGGCGGGCCCTTAAACAGCACAATCTCTGCAATGCTGTATATTTATAAACAGGGATTTTTCTATTATCACATGGGTTATGCTGCAACTTTGGGATTCTTTTTTGCTTTATTGATCCTAACTGTAATTATGATTCAAAAACGATATGTGGAGAAGGATAGATGAGAAAAGCACTTTTCTACATTATTCTAATTATGATTTCATTATTATTCATTTATCCGTTTTATTGGATGGTAATTGCATCACTTACGCCGGAAAACGAATTAAGCAGTCTTACCTTTTTGCCTTCATATTTTACGTTAAGCAGTTATATTCAAATGTTTGATAAAATTCCAATAATTAGATCGTTCTTTAATAGTTTATTTGTTGCACTTTCTGTAACAACTGGTGTTCTAATATTTGGTTCAATGGTTGGTTATGCTCTTTCAAGACTAAATTTCAAAGGTAAAAAGTTGATTTTCTATTTAATCATTTTCACTATGACACTTCCTTTTCAAATTACTTTAATTCCACAATATATCATTATTGTTAAATTTGGCTGGGTTGATAGTTATTATGCATTAATTATTCCTTACCTAATGAATACTCTTGCCATAATAATGTTCCGGCAGTATTTCAAATCTATACCTCAAGATTTGATAGATGCTGCAAGAATAGATGGCTGTAGTGAGTTAAGAATAATTTTCAGGATTCTCTGGCCAAATTCAATTCCAGCTATTGTTACAATTGCAATACTTACATTTATGGCTACTTGGAATGAAGTGCTTTGGCCGTTAATTGTTATACGAGATGAGCATCTCATGACCATGCCGCAATTAGTAACTTTATTTGCCGTTGGCGGAAGAGCGGAATCCCAACTAGGAGTGAAATTGGCTTCAGCTGTTTTACTTGCTCTGCCTATTATTATTTGCTATCTATTCCTCCAAAAGTATTTTATCCAAAGTATGGTATCGACTGGCTTAAAGGAGTAACAAAAGATTATGCTTAAAAAGTTACCAAATGAAATTACAGCTAACCCCAAGAAAGTTATTCTTCAATTTTTTGAACTAAATGAGACAAGAACTCGAAGAATAATAAACTTTGTTTTGTCGTTACCCAAAAATAATGTAAAAAAAAATCTTGAGAATGTTTTCATTGAATTTAGCAGCAGACATAGGCATTTTGAAGAAATAATTCTTTCACATTACAAAAAAATTGAGAAGTATATTCATCCTGATACTGTACCAAATTTAGAGCAAAAACTATTGTTGGGGTCATATTTTTCTAAGGAATATTCCATTAGTTCAGCAGCATTATTTAATCCTTCAATAGTGGTTCATCCAGATCAGTCGGATGCTGAAAACGGCTCACTTAAATTTGTTATGAGTATGAGAGCTACTGGCGAAGGACATATTTCATCAATTGTGTTTGAGGAAGGAATTGTTGATAAGAACGGAAGTATAACCTTGAAGGAAAAAACAAATTATTCTTGTTTGCCAGTAAAAACTTTGCTTACATCTAAAGATCTTAAAGCAGAAAAGAAAATTTATAAAGACCAATCTTTAATTGATGATGAGGAATTAACATCATCCAATTATAAATGCAAATTTAATTCTAAAATTCCACTTAATGAGAGAGTTTTGTTTCCAAGTTCCCCTAGTGAAATTGTTGGTATGGAAGACGTAAGGCTTGTTCGATTGGTTGAAGGGCAAAATAAAGTCAAGTACATTGGAACCTACACAGCTTACAATGGTCGAACTTTCAGAACTCAGTTTATTGAAACCGAAGATTTTTCTGAGTTTAGTATTCGAAGACTATACGGTAAAGCTATTAATGACAAAGGAATGGCTCTTTTTCCGAGAAAGATAAAAAATAAATTTGTAATGACTTCAAGACAGGATGGTGAAAATTTATTTTTAATGTATTCTGATAATCTTTATCATTGGGATGAGGCAGAGATCATTAAGACGCCTCAAAATGCGTGGGACTTAATTCAGTTGGGAAATTGCGGTTCTCCAATTGAAACCGATGATGGCTGGCTCTTGATTACTCATGCTGTTGGTCCGGTGCGGAAGTATGTAGTGAGTGCACTATTACTGGATTTAGATGATCCTTCAAAGATAATTGGCTCTCTAAGTGAACCGTTAATTCAACCCAATAAGCAAGAACGAGAAGGATATGTACCAAATGTGGTTTATTCTTGCGGTTCCATAATGCATAAAAAGTATTTAATTATTCCTTATGCTTTTTCAGACTCGGGATGCCGATTTGCTAAAATTCAAATTAAGAAATTGTTACAAAGACTAAAAAACTTTAATTAAAATATTTTTAAGAAAATTATATGGCAATACATCGTTATAAAAACAATCCAATTATCGTAAAGGAAAATGTTCCATTTAATGTTAATAGTGTCTTTAATCCTGGAGTTACAAAATACAGAGATGAGTATTTACTGCTATGCAGAGTCGAAATGCCTAATGGCAGGTCTTCCTTAGTTTTAGCTCGCAGTAAAGACGGTTATAATTTCAAAGTAGATGCGTTGCCTGTACTAACTCCTGAAATGCATCAAAACTGCTATGACTATGTTAAATGGGGTATTGAAGATGTAAGAATAACACTTATTGAGAATAAATATTATTTGACATATACAGGTTACTCAAAATATATGCCCTTAGTTATTCTAACTGAGACTGAAGACTTTTCAAATTTTATTATTCACGGACCAATCAGTGAACCCTCAAATAAAAATTGTGCTTTATTTCCAGAAAAAATAAACGGATTTTATTGGAAGATTGATAGACCAAGCGCCGAGTCTAGAAAAGATATTTGGTTGAGTCAAAGTCCAGATTTACTACACTGGGGTAAATACAAATTTTTAGCTGAACCTTTTCAAGGAAGTTGGGAGCAAGACAAAATTGGCAGTTCTTCGCCGCCTATTAAAACAGATGAAGGATGGCTTATGCTATATCATGGTGTTCGTGGTTTTGGATTAGGCTCAATTTACAAAATTGGTGTTTTACTTCTTGACCTTAACGAACCATGGAAGATTAAAGGAAGAACTAAAGCTCCAATTCTACAACCCGAAATGGAATACGAACGAGTTGGCGATGTGATGAATGTAGTATTTTCTTGTGGATGGATTAAAGAAGACAATGGAGATGTGAAAATATATTATTCTGGTGCAGATACTAACATTTGTCTAGCTGAAACCAGCATTGATTTTCTTCTATCAGTTTGCAAATAATGCTTACATTCATGAAGCGTAATAATAATATTCAACTAATTAGTTTTATAGCGTTACTTTTTATTACTTTTTACGTTAATGATTATTTCCCTCAACAGTTCTTAACAAATCCTTCTCATTTAAATCACCTATATAAGGAAATCACAATAAATGAGAGGGAAATGGGGATAATACATATCTATTCAGAATATCCAGATTATCATGTTGTAGCTGATGATGATGAAGGTATTGCGTGTGTAGATGATGTTTCTCGAGCTGCAGTTTTTTACGCTAAGTATTATAAATTAACTGGAGATAGTTCAAGCCTGCATAAAGTAAAAACTCTTACTGAATTTCTTTTGTATATGCAATCAGACAGCGGATGGTTTAATAATTTTATTTTGAAAGATTACTCAATCAACAAAACTCACAAAAATAGTGTTGCCGAACCAAACTGGTGGACCTGGCGTGCTTTATGGGCTTTAAGTGAGAACTATCTATTAATTAATGAAACTGATGCTCAACTTTCTGAACGTGTTCTTAATGCAATTGAAAAAACAATCATTGCTTGCAAAAATGAATTTTCACTTAGCAAACCAATTGTGCACGCAGAGGGTTTCAAGAGACCAAGCTGGCTACCATTTCAATCTGCATCAGATCAAGCATCAGTATTGGTTTTGGGACTTATAAATTATTATAAAATTAGTAAGGATCAATCAGCTGTTTTACTTATCGAAAAAATGTGCGATGGTATTTTATTGATGCAAGAAGGAAATGAAAACATTTTTCCATTTGGAGCTTTTCTCAGCTGGGAGAACATTTGGCACGCCTATGGTAACTCACAGAGCTACGCGCTTTTAAAAGCATATCAGCTGCTTAATAACACTAGATACAAAACTGCGAGCTTATTAGAAATAAATAATTTCTTTAGTTATTTGATCGAACAACAATTTCTTAACGAAATTATTTTTAGCAAATTTTATACGATTACTTTACCAAACGAAATAAAAACCTTTCCTCAAATTGCTTATGGAATACGACCAATGGTTTTTGCTTTGCTTAGCGCATATGAACTAGAAAATGATAAAAAGTACTTCGACAAAGCGCTAAATATAGCATCTTGGTTCTTTGGTAGTAATTATCCGAAAATACAAATGTACGATACTTCTACTGGTAGATGTTTTGATGGAATAACCGGCATCGATGAAATAAACATGAATTCGGGAGCCGAGTCAACAATAGAAGCTTTGCTAAGTTTAATAGAAATTGAAAAACACACTGGAGGTAGTGAATCTCTAAAGGAACTTATTAAAAGCATGGAGTAAAATTTAATGTATTGTCCAAGAGTTTTGTTCTATTTTTTTATTTGCCTCCTTTTTACTAAATCTATTCAGGCACAATCAATTCAGGAATGTTATAACAATTTAAAAATTGAATTTAAGGGAGAAGGGAAATTTGAGGTTGGTGGTCCGTTTGTTGGAATAGAACTACATCATAGCAAACCGGTTTTACAAAGGATTAGTTTCTTTTACCCCGCAGCCAATAGTATCGATCTTAGCACAGATTATTGGAAACGTGATACCTCATTTATTTCTTCTTTGGCTTTAATGATTGATGATAATTTTGAACTAATTGAGGAAAGCAAATACGAATTAGAAGTAACTCCATTCAGCATAAAATTTTCAAATAAGAATGATAAGCGGTTGATTGAAATCTCATATCGGTTTATGAAAAATAAACCAGCTATGATTATGGAAATTAGCATCACAAATTTATCATCGAAAACGAAAAGCTATAAGTTCTTAACTCATCTAGACGCCTCGTTAAGAACTAGTCATTCATTTGTTTTAAAGGATTGTGCTGCAATTAAACTAAATGAAGAAACCAACTCAATCTTTGCTTCATACGAGGATAGTGAAACCCAAAATGTAAGTCTATTTTCGTGCTGCATTGGTGATAAACCATTAATAATCTCAGCAAATGGTAACCCTAATTTTGTTAATTCAAATAAATCTGAATATTTAAAACAAATAATGCTGGGCGAGCAAGAACCTCAATTGCAGGCGAATACAAAACCAGCATTCACATACATTTATAAAAAGCATTTACAATCCGGTGAGAAATTTTCTTTAACTAAAATTATTGGTTCATGCAAACCAGGCGAAGAAAAAGACTTAATAGATTATTTGATACATAATTATAAAAAAGAAGTAGAAGAATATGAAGAGAGTGTTTTAACAAAATCGTGTTCGGAAAATATTATTCAAACGGGTGATCAAATAATAGATCATTCTGTTAAATGGGCGAAAAGCATTCTCGAAACTAATGTACACTACATTGATGGTGACTTTGTACCTATGCCGTGTCCGGCAGAATACAATTTCTATTTTACACATGATGTTTTACTTACCGATCTTGCTGTTGTAAAGTTCGATTGTAATCGTGTAAAAAAGGATCTTAAATTTATTATTAAACATGCTGATGATAATAAAACTATTCCTCATGCTTACTATTGGAAAGATTCTAGCTATGTAACTGAGTATGCAGGAACGGATAATTGGAATCACTTTTGGTTTATAATTAACTGTGCTAATTACTTAAAACATACTTTTGATGTGGAATTTCTAGAGGAATTATATCCTTACATTGAGCGAAGCTTATCATTAGTAATGACAAATAAAAAAATAGATGATCTGGTTTGGGCTTATCAACCAGATTGGTGGGATATCGGCAGTAAATTTGGACCAAGAGCATATATGACAATTCTGACAATTAAAGCAATACGAGATTATATATTCATTTCAAGCGTTTTAAACAAAAATCAGAGAGAGCTAACAAGTTGGGAAAATAGTGCGGATAAAATTAAGTCGGCACTAGTAAACAAACTATGGAATGAACAAAATGAATATTTAATGAACTTTTATGAAGACGGCATTCCAGATCCTCATTTCTATACTGGTTCCCTTTTAGCAGCTCATCTTGAGCTTCTAAATGAAGAGAAAAAAAGAAAATTAGTAAATGCTGCTGAGAGGCATCTTCTTGATCCTAATGTTGGTATTTACAATGTATTCCCAATGGATTTTAATGATTTACAGTCCTATTTAGATTTGCAATCAAACGAAGCGGGAGAACCATTTTACTACGCAAATGGTGGAGTTTGGCCCCATGGCAATTCATGGTATGTTTTGGGATTGATTTCTGTAGGTAAAAATTTTGAAGCTTTAGAGTTTATAAAGAAAAATATGAGTATTGTAGGAATTATGAATGGGCCAAATGGACAGCCAGCAATGTATGAGTATCGAATTGCAAAAAAGGATGATCCATCTGTTTATGGTGTGGTTGATAAACCTCAGTTTCTTTGGGCGGCTGGCTGGTATCTGTATTCTTTGTATGAACTTTTCATATTAGATCAAAATGATTGGAATTTATCTTTAAACCCGTTTATGAATCATAATTATAGTGATATGCAGTTTACTCTTAATTACTATGGAAAAAAGAAAAAAATTTTGGTAGATAAAAAAATTTTGAATTGGGATTCTATTTCACTCAATGGTAAGATATTTCCGACTACAATTTTACCAGCCGAAAGTATATCAGATGATACAATTCATGTAATGACTAATTTTATACCAAGTTTACACCGTACAGAAGCAGTTATTGAACAGATTGAATATGATGAAAGTAGTAAATCATTGGAATTTAAACTTTTAGCATTTCCGGGCCACAAAAATAAAACTGAAATTAAATCCCCGTTCGAAATAAAAAAGGTTTTAATTAATAATGACGAATTCAAAAATGTAGTAGTAAAAAAAGTAAATAACTTGTATCTAATTTCTTTCGAATTTATTCATCCTAATAGAGAAACAGAAATAAAAATAAAATTCTAGGTGAGAAAATAAAACTATGCAAAGGAAATATTTTTTAGATGAAAATTGGCATTTTAAAGTTGGTAAAATACATAGTGAATTAAGTAAAGAATTAACTCGGAAAATTAACAAGTGGCTTGCAGCCGAAGTTCCGGGTACGGTTCATACTGATTTGCTGAAGAATAAAGTGATTGATGATCCTTTCTATTCCGATAATGAACAAAAGATTCAGTGGATTACAGATTGCAATTGGCTTTACAAAACTAAATTCAATATTCCTTCCGATTTCAACAAACTCAAATCTACATTTTTAGTATTTGATGGAGTTGATACTATTTCAGAAATCTATTTAAATGGTGCTTTAATTGGAAGAACTGAAAACATGTTTTTAAAGTATCAGTTTGACGTGACTAACCACTTGAGGAAAAAAAATAACAACCTAATAATTAAATTTACCTCACCAACTATCTACAGCCAAAACCTTGAAAAAAAATTTGGAAAGTTGCCGGTCGCTCTAAATTCTTCACGTGTTTATATAAGAAAAGCTCAATACTCTTTTGGATGGGACTGGGGTCCATCATTTCCAACTTCGGGGCTTTGGCGACATGTATATCTGTTTCAAAAAAGTGAAGCTTCAATTGAAGATGTTTACTTTAGAACTTTGAAAATAGAATCTGAAAAAGCTATTGTAAGAATTTCATTTAGAGTTCATGGTAATTCTGATAATTTAATTGCAAGAATCAATTTGAGGAATCAATCTTTCACTTATCAAAACGACTTAAGTGTAGGAGACTCAAAATCAATCGATCATGAAATTTTAGTTGATAATCCCGATCTCTGGTTCCCAAATGGTTTCGGGAATCCAAATCTTTATGACTTACAGATTACTATTTTTAGTTCAATAGATGATATTCTAGATCAATATAATCGTAAAGTTGGAATCAGAAAAATAGAGTTGATTTTGAACGAAGATGAAAGAAAAACTTTTCATTTTTCAGTAAACGGCTGTAAAATCTTTGCAAGGGGATTCAATTGGATTCCTGCTGATTCATTCCTTACGAGAATTGATAAATCAAAATATGAAAGACTGTTAAACTTAGCTAAGAACTCAGGTGCAAATATTATTCGCGTTTGGGGTGGGGGAATTTATGAAAATGAAACTTTTTATGAAACCTGCGATAACCTTGGTTTACTTGTCTGGCAAGATTTTATGTTTGCCTGCGGAGCATATCCTGAGTATGAAGACTTCTTAAAATTAGTACAGCTGGAAATTAATCAAAATGTTACTCAATTAAGAAACCATGCTTGTTTGGCAATCTTTTGTGGTAACAATGAAAACGAGTGGATCTATTACCAGAATTTTAGAAAACCTTACAGCAATATGCCCGGTTATAAAATATTTAATCAACTTATTCCCGAGTTATTAAGTAGCTTATCGCCTGAAATACCTTATTGGGAAAGCAGTCCATTTGGATTTGAAGAAGATCCCAACTCTTTTAAAAGCGGAAACAGACATGAATGGGGCATATGGAGTAGGTGGATTGATTATACCGAAGTAAAACATGATGGAAGTTTATTCGTTACAGAGTTTGGCTTTCAAGGGCCAGCCAACCGAAAAACTTTAGAGAATAACCTCCCACAAGCTAATCGAAAGATTCATGATCCTATTTTTGAGATGCATAATAAACAAATCGAGGGACCTGAAAGAATTTTAAGATTCTTATCCGCACACTTGCCAGTAACATCAAACTGGAAAAATTACTTTTACCTTGCCCAATTAAATCAAGGGCTCGCTTTAAAGACTTGTGTTGAACATTGGCGTGATAATTTTCCGCATACAAATGGCAGCATAATTTGGCAGTTGAACGATTGTTGGCCTGTAACGAGTTGGTCAGTAATTGATTCCGATTTAAAACTAAAAATGGCTTACTTCTTTGTTAAAAATATTTTTTCTAATAATATTATATCATTTAGGGAGGAAGCTAATAATGTTAAGGTAAATGTGCTTAATAATTCCAATGAAGAATTTGTCGGAAGAATAAGAATTCATAGAATTTTAGCTGATAAAGGAAAAGCTCATGTTGTGATAAATAAAAAAATTAAAGTAGATAAAAATTCGAAAATCTGTTGTTTCACAATTCCAATAAGCGATCTTCAAAATCAAAACCAAACGGTTTTTACGGTTTCTCTTTATAGTAATGAA
The DNA here is from genome assembly GCA_013388515.1 of Ignavibacteriaceae bacterium. Classification (GTDB taxonomy): domain Bacteria; phylum Bacteroidota; class Ignavibacteria; order Ignavibacteriales; family Ignavibacteriaceae; genus XYD12-FULL-36-8. Next base: position 20,393 of record JACAFC010000213.1, read on the forward strand.
AAAAGGCTTATTTTTAGAAATTTCTATGCACCAAGTAAACTAAAATATTTGAAGTTTGCTCAGCCTAAAATTCAAGTTAAAATCTTTAGAGAAGGAGAGGAAAAAGCTTTATTGCTTAAGACTAATAAGCCCGTTTTCTTTTTAGATATTCAGTATCCGAGGTTTCAGTTCCATGATAGAGGATTTATACTATTGCCAAATGAAACTAAAAAACTTCAATTCGAAGGAAAGCTGCCTAAGAATTTCCATATAAAAGATTTAGAAATTTATCATCTAAATCAATTTTTATCATGAGAAAAGTGCTAAGAAAAATATTTTTTATCGGCTTCATAATGCTTTCAAATTCAACAAATTCACAACAGATTAATATTCCTGTAATAGAACAAATGCCCAATTTACCATTACCATATGAGATGCGTAATTGGAAAGCGGTGACAGTTGGTTATGATGAATTTGTTTTTGATCTTAATAAAACGGGAGAATATCTGCCGCTTGCTTGGCTTAACAATGCTACTATTAACTACCCGGAAAACCCAACTTTTGGACTGCATACTGTTGTTGGAACACCTTATCCTCAGAGTGCTGAAGCTATTAATTGTATACCTGCGGTCATAGGTGCATCTCTTTCGGGTATTGATAAAAGCAATCAAAACGGATTTGATTGGGTGAAAATGTGTCAAGAGTGGTTTAATAAAAGACCGGAGATGAATGTTTATAAAAATCATTGGCAAAGTGACCAATTTGATGATTGGTGGTATATAACAATGCCAAATTTATTTTTTTATCAGTTGAATTACCTGTATCCGAACAAAGGTGATTTTGAAACTCAATTTCGAATAATTGCAGATCGGTTTTTAGAATCTGTAAAAATTATGGGTGGTTCGGCTGTGCCCTGGAAAGTTCCGAATATGAATTATCGCGGATGGGATTTTACTAAAATGCAACCATATGAATCCGGTGTTGTTGAACCTGAAGCAGCTGGTGCTATAGGATGGATTTTATATAATGCTTTTGTTCAAACTGGTGAACTTAAATACCGAATGGGTGCTGAGTGGTGTCTGGAATTTCTTAATAATTTGTCTTCAAATCCTTCATACGAAATTCAACTACCTTATGGTGTTTATACCGCAGCACGAATGAATGCTGAGTTAAATACTAAATATGATGTATACAAATTTATTAATTGGTGTTTTGAGCAATCGCCTTTGCGTAACTGGGGTGTAATAACAGGAAAGTGGGGTTTGTATGATGTAAATGGATTAGTCGGAGAATTATCCCCCAGAAAATATGCCTTTTTAATGAATACATTCGAACATGTTGGTGCACTTGTTCCATTAGTTAGATATGATACTCGCTTTGCAAGAGCGATAGGTAAATGGGTTTTGAACGCAGCAAATTCTATTCGATTATTTTATTCAAAATATCTACCCGATTTAAATCAAGATAGCGACGAATGGTCAAAACTCTATGATCCTAATTCATACATTGGACACGAAGCATTGTTGCAGCTTCAGTCCGGATCGCCCTATGCAACTGGTGATGCAATAAGTGGCGGTTGGGGGGCTACAAATCTTTCGCTGTACAGTTCGTCGCATGTTGGTATTTTAGGTGGTATTATTGATACTACCAATGTTCAGAGAATATTAAAATTAGATGTGCTAAAAACCGATTATTATCATGGAGCTGCTTATCCAACTTTTCTTTATTTCAACCCATATCAGGAAGTAAAAGAGCTTGAAGTAAATCTTAATGATAATGTTTACGATTTATATGATGCTGTAACACATACATTTCTGAAATCAAATTGCACCGGCAAAACAAATTTTATTATCCAGCCAAATTCTGCGGTTCTTTTAGTTCTTGTTCCATCAGGCGGTACGATTGAGTATAATGATAAAAAGACAAGTGTTAATGGAACTATTATCGATTACAATAATGGAAATGTTATCCAAAATAATCCGCCGAGAATAAAAGGATTAGGTGCTTTGAATGACACTCTAGTTCCTGGCAGCAATACTCAAATTTTCTGTACTGCTGAAGATGAAAATTCTGATTCTTTAAAATATTTTTGGTTTACAAGTGCAGGAACAATTTCTGGCTCGGGATCAATAGTTAATTGGGCAGCTCCCATAAATGTTGGAAATTTTTTAATTAAAGTCTCAGTGGTAGATCCTTCCGGATTAAAAGATTCATTAACTCTTAGTCTATTAGTTGCAAATATGCCTAACAGAGCTCCCAAAATTATAAATATTAAAGCTGACCCTCGAAAAATAACCCTGAACAGTCAATCAAAAATTGTATGTATTGCTGAAGATGTAGATGGTGATAATTTGATTTTCAATTGGATGTGTAATGACGGTTCAATTGCCGGTCAAGGTAGTGAGATAATTTGGAATTCTCCACCTGTGGCAGGAAATTATTATGTAACGTGCGTTGTTTCTGATGAAAAAGATGGTAAGGACAGCAGCGGCATTTCACTTGAGGTTCGAGATCTTTCCATTATACAAACCGGAAATCTAGTGGCGTTTTACCCATTTAACGGAAATGCAGTTGATGCTTCTGGAAATGAAAATAATGGTACAATAAATGGATGTTCATTTACATTTGATCGCTTTGGAATAAACAATTCAGCTTTATTATTCAATGGATTAACAAACAATGTTAGAATTTCAAATTCTGATAATTTAAACTTTACTAATTCTATATCAATAAATTTTTGGATCAAACCTACAGAATTTTATCAGAGAGAGGCTTTTCCAATATCACATGGTTCATGGGAGAATAGATGGAAAGTTTCAATTGTAAACCAGAAAATAAGATGGACTGTAAAAACCGATAATGCCTCGAATAACGGAATAAAAGATCTAGATTCTGAAATGTCTTTAATCAAAGATTCTTTGTATAATGTTACTGTTACATATACTGGTTCCGAGATGGAAATTTTTATTAATGCTGAATTGGATGCGTTCATAAATTGGAGTGGAAAATTAAGAACAACTAGTTACGATTTAATGATTGGACAAAGATTACCTTTTGATCAAAACTATAATTATAAAGGTATTTTAGATGATGTTCGAATTTATGATTACGGATTGTCCCTTAATGAAATTTATGACTTATTTGACATAAATACCTCTATCGATAATAATCATGAACAGACACCTAATGAATTTAAGCTATCAAACAACTATCCGAATCCATTTAATTCAAATACTATTATTGAATTTTACTTACCTCACAATACTCATGTCCTACTGAAGGTATTCGATGTATTAGGCAGAGAATTAGAGACTTTGGTAGATAGTGAGAAATCGGCTGGTAGTTATGAGACAGTCTTCATTGCTGATAAGTATGTCAGTGGAGTGTACTTTTACAAAATATATGCTGATAATTTTGTTCACACTAGGAAGATGATACTTATTCGTTAATAATGCAGCAAAATTTTACGAAAGAAAATTCACTCTAACATTTTTGCGGAGAGACAGGGATTCGAACCCCGGAAGGACTTGCATCCTTAACGGTTTTCAAGACCGCCGCATTCAACCACTCTGCCATCTCTCCAATTTAATTAGTTCTTTAAATTTAAGTCCACTTTTGTATGATTTTATTTCTTGTTCTCTCTTATACGCTTCTGATTTTGTATGATATTCTTCAGTATATACAACTTCCCATGGAGCATACGCTTTTGTTGATTTTGATTTTCCGGAATTATGCTCATTTAATCTTTTCTCAACATTCTCTGTGTGGCCGATGTAATACCTGCTAACTTTTTGACTTTTAAGTATATAAACAAAATACATTTTTCAAGACCGCCGCATTTCCTGCAAAGCGGGATCTCGCTTTGCGATGACAACCACTCTGCCATCTTTTCGATCACTTTTAACAATAATTTAATAACAAAATTTAAAAGAACACGAAACTAAATAAATTGTTTTGCATAAATTTGCTTCGCAAATATAACCATACACAAGTACATGAAAAAATTATCTCACTAAAAAATTTAGTTACATTTAATTAAGTATACATTTGAAAATGGAAGAACTAATCGAATATCAGCAATTTGCAAAGCAATTGTGCCACCTTAGTGGGGAAGTAATAAAAAAATACTTCAGAGAGCAAATCTCTGTTGATCAGAAAATTGATAATTCTCCTGTTACCATTGCAGATAGAAAGGCAGAAGAAATTATGCGTGAAGCTATTTTGAAAGAGTTTCCTGATGATGGAATACTAGGTGAAGAATTTGGAGTCCATCAAGGTAAATCTCAGTACAAATGGATACTTGATCCAATTGATGGTACAAAAAGTTTTATTTGTGGTGCAATAAGTTTTGGTACTCTAATCGCCTTAACAAAAAATGATAATCCGGTTCTGGGTGTTTTTCATCAGCCTATTTTAAATGAACTTCTTTATGGCGATAATAAAAATACTGTATTGAATGAACAAAAGGTTTTGGTTCGGGAATGTGAGTCTATTTCGAACGCTGTCTTACTTACAACAGATCATCTAAATATAGAGAAATATCAGAATGCAAAAAGATTTGATTCATTAATTCGCCAAGTAAAATTGTATAGAGGATGGGGAGATTGTTACGGTTACTATCTTTTATCAACCGGATTTGTAGATATTATGGTGGATCCTATAATGTCCTACTGGGATATTGCTGCCCTAGTTCCCATAGTAAAAGGAGCTGGTGGAATTATCACAGATTTTCATGGAAATGACCCACTAAAAGGAAATAGTGCCGTAGCTTCCTCAGCAAAAATTCATGCACAAGTAATACAAGAACTGAACAGCTAGTTTTAGATGTTAGCTCTTCAGTTGAAAATTAGTTAACTCTCCGGTTGGGTAGAGTTATTTTGTATTTATGATCAAAGTTGCGGATTCAAGTCCTTCTGCTGTTGCAGTTATTTTTATTTGTCCAGCTTTCTCCTCAGACTGAACAACTGCGAGGCACAATCCATTAAAAGCTTTTCTGTAATTAGCTTTGAATGATTCCATACTTGTTTGTAAACCGTTATCAACTCCAATAATTTTACCTGCACCAGTAGCAGTAAAGTTTACTAAGTTGTTAGCGTACGGAACTAGTATACCATTCTCATCTAATATCTTTACTGTAATAAAACTAAGATCTTCCCCATCTGCTTTTATGGTTTTTCTGTCTGGTTCTAATAATATTTTTGCAGGGACACCAGCAGTTCTAACTTCTTTCTCTAAAATTATTTTTCCATCTTTATATCCAACTGCTTTCAACAATCCTGGTTCATATACAACTGACCACATCAGATGAAGATCATCACCAGTTTTTCTTTTTGCTCCGAGGCTTTTCTGATTAAGAAATAATTCTACTTCATCACAGTTTGTATAAGCCCAAACATCAATAGTTTTGCCTGCTTCCCAGTTCCAATGAGGAAAAACATGCAGTACAGGTTTATTAGTCCATTCACTTTGATACAAATAGAAAGCATCCTTCGGAAAACCTGCAAGATCAACAATACCAAAGTATGAACTTCGTGAAGGCCATAAGTAGGGTGTGGGCTCTCCTAAATAATCAAATCCGGTCCAAATATATAAACCTGAGAGATAATCGTACTTTTTAATAATTCGCCATGATTCTTCATGTGTTGATCCCCACGGAGCGCTACAATTGTCATAAGAAGAGCAAGTGTTATCTGGGTTACCAACTTCTAGAGGGAGATCCCATCTTATTGGCCAACGGCGAATGCTGTCTGATGGCATATCATAATGACCGCGCGTTGCAAGCGCTGATGTTGTTTCGCTTCCAATGAATTTTTGATTAGGAAAATTTTTCTTGAATGGAATAAAGTCATTTTGATGATAGCTGAACCCCACAAGATCGAGAGCACCAGATTTGTAAAGATAATTATTAGGTTGTGGATCATTCAAGTTGGAAGTTACAGGCCGAGTCTGATCTAGATTTTTAACAATTGAAACTAATTCACGCGTTAATTCAATCCCGCTCTCATCCCATTGTTCTGGAATTTCGTTTCCTATACTCCAGATAAAAACACTCGGGTGATTCCGATCTCTTAATATCATATCTTCTAAGTCTCTTTTATGCCATTTGTCCCAATCCAACGAATAGTCAAAGTCTGTTTTTTTCATTTTCCACATGTCAAATGCTTCGTCCATAACCATAAGACCCATCTTGTCACATAGATCTAATAATTCAGGTGCCGGCGGATTATGCGAGGTTCGTATTGCATTGACCCCCATTTCTTTCATTATTTCCAATTGGCGTTCTAAAGCTCGAGTATTTATAGCGGCTCCCAAAAATCCAAGATCATGATGATTGCATACTCCTTTAATCTTAAGTGGTTTATCATTAAGGAAAAATCCTTTATCGACATCAAAATAAAATGTACGGATTCCAAATGTTGTTTCATAGGTATCAAACAGTTGTTTCCCGTCTTCAATGAGGGTAACAGCTTTATACAAATATGGATTATCTACCGACCAGAGTTCAGGATTATCAATTGTTAAATTTTGGCTAAGTTCATTTAAATCTTTTGTTGTTGCAACAACTTCTGAGATAGTTTCGGCAACTTTCTTATTTTCAAAGTTGAATAGTTCAGTTTTAACTTTAAGTGGCTTATCGTTTTCGGATTTGTTCCTAATTTTTATAGACATAAGGATTTTTGCACGCTGCTCGTTTACCTCGGGGGTGGTGATAAATGTACCCCAATGATCAACAAATATTTTTTCAGTTGTTATAAGCCAAACATTTCTGTAAATACCAGAACCTGAATACCATCTTGAGTTTGGTTGTTGAGAGTTATCAACCTTAACTGATATTTCATTTACAATGTTTCCATATTTTAGGTAAGGTGTAAGTTCGTATCGGAATGAACTATAACCATAAGGTCTTTTACCCAGGTAATAACCATTTATCCAAACTTCGCTGTTACGGTATACGCCATCAAAATCTATAAATACAAGTTTTCCTTTATTTGATTCAGATATGGAAAAAGTTTTTCGGTACCATCCGATTCCACCTGGTAAAGCCCCCCCACCAATACCAGCTGGATGCTCAGGACTAAAATTACCTTCTATGCTCCAATCATGAGGAAGGTTTAATGATCTCCATTGTGAGTCATCAAATCCTACAGAGTTGGCATCCTTGAGATCGCCCAAATGAAATCGCCAATTTTTATTGAAATTTTCAATTGTTCTAGATTGAGCGGCAAAATTGATGGACGGTAATATTGTTGTGCAAACGAAAAAAATGAAATAAACTATTATTCGTACTTTTCTATCCCGAATTTTCATGATTTTTTCCCGTTACTTTATTTAAAAATAATTTATTTAGGGCTGTATAAGTTCATCTTTTTTAGAATGAATTGCTGCTTTTTCAACCGATTGATTGTCACTGTACTAAAACGACTTAAGCTCGATATCTGCTTTCCAAAAATAACCATTCTCAATTTCAATAGGGAGAAAAATTAAATATTTTTATAGCATATAACTGAGTATAAAAATTCTGCAATTTGATATTGAAAATTTTATTTGCCTTAGTTTCATATTTGGTTTTGAATAAATCGGTCAATTAAAATCTAAATATGAATATCAACGATTTATAGACTACCATAAAATGATTGTGAAGCAAAAAACTTTTTGTTGAGTTTAATATATTTATACTATTCTTCTTTAATATTTACAGTTTTGGGGTTACTATGTACAAAATATTTTGTGTTGGACTTTTTATTTTATCAGTAAGCTATCCAGAGCAAAAATTAAGAGAAACAATCAGTTTGAGTGGAGATTGGCTGTTTGCTATTGATTCGTTAAATATTGGAATGCAAGAAAACTGGCAAGAAAAAGGTTTGCCCAATAATAAAACACGCAAAGTTAAAGTTCCTCATACATGGAATGTAGAACCTGGATTTGAGATGTATGCTGGAAAAGCATGGTATCAAAAACAAATTGAAATTTCAAATTCACAGATTGGAAAGCTTTTTCGCATTCAATTCGATGCTGTTTATCATGATGCAGCAATCTTTATAAATGGAAAATTAGCTGCTGAGCATATCGGAAGCGGCTATACTCGTTTTTTTGTTGATGCAACGCCGTATTTGCACGCAGGCAAAAACTCTTTATTAGTTTGTGCTGATAACTCTTACAGCTCCAATAACATTCCGTATTTAAATTCATTTGATTGGCCAAATGACGGTGGAATAATTCGTAACGTGTTTTTAGTTGTAACTGAAAAAAGTGCAATTCAAAATGTTAAGATTACTTCATCTATGGATGAAGATGGAGGAATGATAAATCTAAATATCAAGTTGTTAAATGCTTCGTTGCTTAATCCCTCAAAAGTAAAATTTAAAGCAAGAATAGTTGAAGAAAATCAAACAACTTCCAATCAAGTTTTCGAGGATGAAATTTATACATCTTTTAGTGGGGATATTTTTTCGGCGAAAATATCTTTGCAAAATATTAAAAAATGGCATTTCGATAGTCCAAATCTTTACAGATTATTTATAACTGAAATAGTTGAAAATGTGGAAGTTGACGAATTCAGCACTGTATTTGGATTTAGAAGCATTAAAGTCGTAAATAATCGAATTACTCTGAATGGTGAACCTTTACGACTAATGGGTTTGGAATGGATGCCAGGCTCTACACTTTTAACTGGTATGTCTGAGAGTTATATCGATATGCAAAACAATCTGAAATTAATGAAAGATGTTAACTGTGTTTTTTCCAGATTTCACTGGCAGCAAGATGAATATATTTTTGATTGGTGTGATAGAAATGGAATACTTGTACAAGAAGAAATACCGTATTGGGGCGGCGCTACTTTGCTGAATGACACTCTGCTCAATTTAGGATATAAACATTTAAATGAAATGATTGATGCGCATTTCAATCATCCAAGCATTATTGCATGGGGAATTGGAAACGAACTTCAGAGTCATGATACCATGAATATTGAAATACTTAAAAAACTCTATAAATATGCAAAACAACTTGATGATTCACGGCTAGTAAATTATGTAAGCAATCAACTCGGCTGGCATAAATTTGAGAATGCAAATCTACTAAACGATGCCAGTTATATTGGTGATGTCATGTTCTTTAATGAATATTATTCAACCTGGTTTAATGAAACATTGGATAGAGTTCCTTTCCATCTCAAAAAAATTTGTGAGGAATATCCGGACAAACCATTAGTTATTTCAGAGTGGGGGTTATGTGAACCTTTTCATAAAGGAGGCGATTCAAGACGGATAAAAGAAATGCTTAATCAAATTAAAATGTATTCAGACGAACCAAATATAACCGGAGCAATTTATTTTTGTTTGAATGATTATCGTACACACGTTGGTGAGGATAAAACATATAGTTATCCACAGCGGGTCCACGGGGTAGTAAATATTCATTTAGAACCAAAAGCTTCGTACGATACCTTAAAGATAATTAGCTCGCCAATAATCGTCTCAGAGATAATAAAAACAGATAATAAAATAGAGCTCAGACTTGCTGGAAACACAGGTATTCCAAGTTATACTGTAGAAAATTATTTTATTGAGGCGGGAGGTTCAAAAATCTTAATAGATAAACTTCTCCCCGGGCAATCAAATGTTTACCAAGTGCCAAAAGATTCAAAGGAATTAATTATTAGAAGACCAACTGGATTTGAAGTGCTTAGAGTATCTTTGGAATGATGGTTGTATTTATCTGCTAATGATTTTGAAATACGTTATGGAACACAAAATTTAGTATTGTTAAAACTGCTGCCAAAGAAACACAAAATTTTGAGTACTTAGTAAATGAACTAAGCACTAATGTCAGAATCCAATATCCAACCAATAATAAAAGCCACAGCTCAAATATTTTTTCAGCCGGCGGAACACTTCTTCCAACAATTCCCATTTCATAAGCTCTTTGAATAGGTGCAAAGATTAATGCACATGAAAAAAATGAAATAAGTGTAAAAATTGAATATAATCTAAATCGAGGTTTATGACTAAATGCTTCAAGACCTGCTCTCACAGCTAACAGTAACCCAAAGAATAATGTGAAGTAATAATGGATTGTTATGGATTTAGGAGCAGCACCTAAAAAAGTTAGATTAACATACCCGGCTTTTGGTAAAGTAAAGGTTTTATTTTTGGTAGTCAGAATTATTTTGAAAATTACTTCCGTGAGAGGGGATTGCGTAGGAATCTTTGCTGCTAAACCGCTGTTACTATATTTCATAGAGTCTATATACCAAATATCATTTTCATTTTTCTTTTTCCATTTAACAAATGCGTTAAGATCTGATTTTTTTGTTCTAAGTATAATTTCAAAATCTTCAAGTTTACGATGAAATTTTTTAAATAGATAAGATACTTCCTCTCCCTCAATTGAAATAACCCCGCTAATAGGGTAATCGGGCGAAATTCTATTTTGAATGAAACCAGATATGAATGTAATTACAATTGCACTTAACCAAAGAATAACAGCTTGTTTCATCGCCAAATTATAAACCACCAGTTGCAATTTTTGGATTAATCAAAGTGATGTCCCAACTTTCAAACGTAAATTAATAAGGAAAGAAATTATTGAAGGATTACCGCTGGTATTCTTTGAAAATATTAATGATGGTCCTAGTGAAACTGAGCTGAATCCCCATCCTTCTGCAATTTTTTGAACAAGAAATTCAAGAACATATTGCGGTTGCCTTACATCGCTGGATGGCATTGCATCGAATCTAAAATCAAAAGTACTTCCAGCTAATGATAATTCCCTTCCGGTAAAACCTATGTGAAACTCGTTTAGGTAATTAGCGCAATAAACTTTTGCTCGCGTTGATCCTAAAAAACTAAATGGATATCGAAATTCCCAATTGAAATAAGAACCTGATAAAATTTTTGCTTTATATTTTTCAGTATCATTTTCGCTGAATCTTTTAACCTCAGATTCAGTTGCTTCGTCAATCATACCGGCAAAACTAACTTCAAAAAAATTTCCGAATGGAAGAACATATCCAAAATGATAACCTAAAGTAGTATAAAGATTATTGTGACTGTTTTTTTTGCGAATAGTTGTAATTCCATCGAATCCGTTAAATATACCACCGTAAGCTCCAAGTATGTGAAAATTAAATTCAATAAAGTTTGATTCAACAATACCAGAATATGGTGTACCAAGACCAAGTGAAATTCCAATATCTTGCTTCAATGGAATTCCGAATCTTTCCCCTCCTTGAAATTGCAAAAATGGATTTATGTATTGAAGTGTTGATGATATTTGATAAAGAGTTGGCGGCGAAACTATTTTAGAAAATCTAATTCTTTCAATTACACGCGTAAAAACACTTCCGAAGTTTATACTTTCTGATAAATTAATTTTGAATGGAAATGTTTGAATTCTTGCCCTGGTTTCTGGAGAAAAAGCAAGAAAGGGATAGAGTGTACCTTTTATTGATAAGGTTTGATTGTTTGCATCTCTTAAATCAGCAATTATTTCTGCTTTTGGATCTGGAGGATCGATAAATACTTCTGATTGTATCTTAATAAATAAGCTGTCATCAAATGGCTCCATTTGAAAATACAATACCGGCTCACCCTCTAATTCTTGAGCTTGAAGAATATCTGTTTTAAAACATGTGATTGTCAGTAATGCAATTAGTATGAGTTTGTATTTAGTCATTAGCTGATTTCCATTAAATTATTTCGCAAAATCTGTGAAGAAAAAAGAATCCCCAACTTGAACACGATCTTTTGATTTTTCATCAACTACGGTAAAGAAAAAATTGGTCTTGTATCTTCCATCAGCTTCCTTCAAAGAAGAGTTTCTGTCAATCCATTCCTCAAACCGTGCTTCGTTAGGGGCAATGTTTAATGACACATTATATATTAAACTTCCTTTTACATCCTTAAAAGGTCCTGCAACTGATATCGGACCTGAATAAGTTACTTTTAATTGTTCGGGCCTCTCATCCAAAATTGTAACCTTAAAAGCTGTTATGCGTTGTAATTCGTTGACGTAGATTTCACCAGCATTCATTTTAGTTGTTACTCTCTCAATTTTGATTTCGGGAATTCGGTTAGGTGATACTTTCACATTTTCAACTTGTGATCCAAATTTAATTAGCAATTCGGTTTGATCAGTTAAATCAAATCTGCGTTTTTCACCTGGTTGAATTGACACTATTGGAGAATTTGGATTACGAGAATCAAAAATAAAGGTTGTAACATCTCCACTATTTTTTACTTCATTCCAAGTATTCTGGATAAAGGTTTGACTAACAGAAATAGGAGATTGAAGTTTTGCATTTTCAATAATTGCGGGCTCCTTTTCAATTCTTTCTTCGGGAGGAATTTCATTCAGTTTAGTAGTAAGCGCAGCCAGCTGCTTATTCATTTTGGTCAGTTTTTCCTTTAAAGCATCATTTTCAACTTTTTCATCAAGTTTAATATCGAATTTAAGTCCCTGTGCATAGAGTGAATCAATGAGAATTTTAAGCGAATCCCTAACGCTCACATCCACAACATTTTCTTTGTTAACAACTCGATTTAAGTCAAGCTCCGCACCTTTAAGAGCTAGTACTGTAATTACAAATATGTATAGAACTTGGTAGATGATGAATTTACTGTCGTTATTCTTGTTTATCATTTTGTAAAATTATTTTTTAATGATTGATTCAAGTGATTTTAATCCTGTTAGAGTTTTTTCATCACTTAAGGATTGAGCAGCAGTTGATATGGATTGAGCTAATGATTTTAGTTCAATAACTTTTTCTGAACTTAAATTAGTGATCCCATTTATTTTCTCTAATAAACTATAAATTTGGGAATAATTGCTTAGAATCTGCTGACTCATTTGAACGGTTTGATTTAACGCAGACTTATATGTTTCTATATCCTGAGTTGATAATTCAGGTAATTTCCCGCTAATTAAATTATTTTGCTGCAAACTTAATTGCCTTATAATGCTTTGTGTATTTCTGAGCTGTAACTTAGAATAATATTTGTCACGCATTTCAGTAACATGGTTCACAACATTTTGAAATTCTAAACTCATCTGGTCAAGAACAGGTTCAAATAATTTACCTAAAGCAAGAATAATTAATGCTTTCACTTCAAAAGGGACAGAAAGCCCCAGGAATACCTCTTCACCTAATTTTATACTTATTAGCAATAATGCTGCACCTATTAACGGTAGTGCCATCGAAATGCTATCGATTATTGTTGTGTAAGCCGAAATGATTTTATCGATTGTTTCACTTGCAGGTGTTCTTATTACCTCCTTTTTCAACTTAGTGAATGCAGCAAAAGCTAAAAGAAGATAAAATACATAAACTAAAACAGGCAGCCACCAAAAACTGTAAGGTGTGAAGGATTCAGTTACAGGTTTCCACGTTGGAAATAGTATTTTCGCCAGTTTAACAGTTATGTTTCCTAGAATTGGTACAGTAGATAAATCAAGAAAAAATGATAAGAAAAGAGCTACTAAGGATATTATTGCCGGCTTTGTGATTATGGAGAATTGAATTTTATTAATGGCAGCTGCTTTGTAACGATCAATACGATCTTCCAAGCCGCTTTTCATAGAATCATCAGAAGTGGTGATTTTTTTCTGCATCTGTTTAGCCGAAGTTGATTCAGACATTAAAAACCTCTTTAAGTATTAGAATTAAAATTGGAGTAAAAAATCAGATTAGCGCCCTTTAATTTTAAACAAAAATAGCGATAATACAATTGTTATACCAGTTATAACTTTTATTGCGAGGTTATTTTAAGTTAAAGAGTTTACAAGAAAACTTAAGAATTGTTGTGATGTTTATTTGAGATTTATTTCACAAAGTTTATGTAGATTTAATTATTATGACTTAACGCCATCTCAAACAATGCATTTTTGTCAGTCAATTTGTCGAACAGGTTTTGTAAATTAGATTAACAATTAATTATTTAATTTATTACTTCATTCTACTAAACTTGCTAACTAATAATAAGTTATACGAAATAAACACTCGTGTTTGGATTAAAAAATTCGGATACGAAACCACCCTTTTGAAAATCCCTAAAGAGTACTTTATTGAATTAGCAAAAAAAGGAATTGATATTATTTGGTTAATGGGGGTGTGGAAAACTAATCCATTAACGATTCAAAAATACTGTTTTGAACCAGACCTTATTTCGATGTACAATCGTTGTTTGAAGGATTGGTCAAAGCCGGATGTAATTGGCTCACCATATTCGATTGACGAATATTCAGTTAATCCAACATTGGGAAGCTGGGAAGAACTTAAACAGATTAAAGAATACCTTAGTAGCATAGGCATAAAATTATTCCTGGATTTTGTGAGCAATCATTTCAGTGCCGAATCTAAATATATCAAATCGAACCCTGAAATATTTCTAAAGGGAGATGAAGAATTTCTGCAAAGTGATTCATATACTTTCTTTAAACCTGAAGCTGATCCTATTAATGTTTATGCTCATGGTCGTGATCCCTTTTTTCCTGCCTGGACCGACACTATTCAAATTAATTTTTTTAGTAATGAAGCACGTAAATTCATGACTGATATACTTTTAAAGTTAACTGAAGTATGTGACGGTGTAAGATGCGATATGGCTGTTCTTCCCTTAAATAACGTTTTTCAAAATACATGGCTTGGTGTTCTTAAAAAGTATGGCTTTTTAAGGCCTGATTCCGAGTTTTGGAAGGATGCTATATCAGAAGTAAAATCTAAAAATCCCGAATTTATTTTTCTTGCAGAAGCGTATTGGGATTTGGAGTGGAATCTTCAACAG
>JACAFC010000279.1 GCA_013388515.1 Ignavibacteriaceae bacterium
ACTTTCATTTTTTTTTTTTACCTAATTTTCTACAGGTAATAAAACAATTTATTATACTATTCAAGGTAACAGAAAATGTTCCTCAGAAGATTATCCTCAAATTCATTCTTCAAGAGTGTCCCTGGCTTAACTGTGTCATATCTGTTTCAAAGGGTTTTGCTATGTTTAAAAAATTAACATTATTAATTTTGATGGTGATTAGTTTGGATATTTATTCTCAGGTTGTAATAAAAGATGAAATTATTCTTGAAGAAAATGATAATCCTGATGAAGAGTATTTCACGATGCCCTTTTATGGCAAAGTTAAGGGAGATGTGTATACAGGAAGTATACTTAACGGTCATTTTCAGGGGGTTAAAATTTATGCGAACGGACAAACCAAAGTTATTGAGTGCCCTTGTGGTCAGGGTTGTGTATGGATTTACCCAAGCTGGCAAATTGTAGATTTACCACAATGTACATCAATTACAGTAAATGTATTTGAACACTGTGTGGGGGGACAACCAGTTGAGGCAGAGACGAGGTTTTATTGGGATTCTATCACGGAAAAATTCTATATAGAGTACTATGATACTGAATTTCTTGATTGGTATCCTGCAACCACTCTCTGGTTTGATGATACTACTCCGCCTGGGTGTGACAATGCTCAGAACCAATATTGCACCGAACATGGACTTGAAGTACCTAGCGTAAAATCTAAACCAGTTGAGTGGTCTAATGGCGATCCAGAATTTTGTTACGATTATCCTGGCACACCATATAGAAAGTTAATTCCAATGGCATTTACTAACTTCAAAAAAGAATGGCTGGGAAATTTCAATGTGTTTGCTTGCTTTGATAAAGAGCGGCAGAAATGGCAATTTCTTCTTGATAACAATAATACTCTGAATATTAATAACTTTGTGAAAATTTGTGAAGATAATTTAAGTTATATTTTAGAGCTGAATGTTGTAGATTCATTGGATCAAGTTCCTAATTCATACCCATGTGACAAATTAATAGCGGATTTGAAGAGGTTTAAAAGTTATGGTGACACTAAACCGGGGAGTTATGTTTTTAGAAAATTAATATATCAGCATGAAATGCTTCACATTAATGAATTTCAGGAAAAATTAGTGAAAATGCAGGAAAAGGTATATAATAATAAATATAAAGACCTTGTTGATATATTTGAGTGCGAGGACTTTGATGACCCCGAAGATGCGGCAGAGGAAATCAAGGAGATTATAGAAGACGAATGGATAGATGATTTAAGAAATCATGCGTGGGGTGTTATGTCAACCACATCACTTCAATTATTAGACTTAGACGAAGAGGTAAAAAGATGGTTAGTGCATAAAGCAGAATCATTTTTGCATCAAAAAATGTTAGATATAATAGATGCATGGATTGCAGAAGCTCAAAAATGTTTA
The DNA here is from genome assembly GCA_013388515.1 of Ignavibacteriaceae bacterium. Classification (GTDB taxonomy): domain Bacteria; phylum Bacteroidota; class Ignavibacteria; order Ignavibacteriales; family Ignavibacteriaceae; genus XYD12-FULL-36-8. The sequence continues at coordinate 1,413 of JACAFC010000279.1, forward strand.
GAATGAAATTAGAAAGGTATTAGCATGAAAAAAATAGATTTTCTTCTTCTATTGTTTTTTTTAAGCTTTATCAGTTGGGCACAATGCGATGTGGGAGAACTTACAAATCTTTTGTACTCTTCTAATGTTCATGATCGAATTAACGCAGCTCAAGAGATAGCAGATTGTAATTTAATAGAACTTCTTCCAGTGTTGGAAGAAAGATTCTATGCTGAGGAATATTTGTATGCGGCGCATAAGATGCTCTTTGCCCTGGCAAAACTTGACTCGGATAACTTAGAACAAATAGCGTTAGATTTCATAGATAATGTTGATAATCTTATGACTCTTACACCCGATGACCCTCTTAGTTCCAAGGTTTATGCAACGCAAATTCTTATTAATTTACGTAACTATAGTACACTGGATCATGTTTTTCAAATTGTTGACAGGGACAGACCAGATTTTAACCCCCTCACAATTTTTGTATTGATGGAGTTTTTAAGTAATAATGACCTTATACAATATAGAGATTATGCAAAAACTGAATTAGAGAATTACTTGTACACCAACGCAGATTATGTCACTCGATCATTGGTACTAAATCGTTTAGCGGCTAGTTATGGGACTCAATTAATAGATCTTATTTTAGATAAGGTGTACAACGAGCAGGAATGGATTTTAAGAAGTACCGCTCTAAAGTCATTATTAAATATTAATTACTTGAATTCTCGTTCTGTTTTTTACGAAAGATTACAAGATGATCCTCATAGAGATATACGTTGGGAAATTTCAGATTCCCTATTGTGTTATTTTGGAGAACCCCAAGACTTAAAGAAAATAATAGACTATTATCCAAATGAATCAGATCCAATTGTTAGAAAAGATATGCAACATTCTACTAATGTATTCATCCCCCCAAAACCAGACACAGATTATTATGGTTTATGCACAAGACTCATTACTTATACAGATGAAATGTTTGTTTATAACTGGATACACAATGAAGAAACAAAAGATTACTACGCGCAAAGACT
>JACAFC010000201.1 GCA_013388515.1 Ignavibacteriaceae bacterium
GCCATAAACCTACCGCGCTTGCCCAAGATCTTGCTGTTGGATTTAACCCGCTTTCAATCATACTGAGGTAAACAAGTTGTTGAGGCAGTTTTTCTTCAGCAAAAATCTTTGTCATCATAGGAAAATACTTCCCAGAACGAGAAAGCCAAGTTTTAATATACTTTCCACCACGACCAGAGTAGTAATCGATCCATTGCTCTACAATAGGATTAATTTCCAGGGGAATATCGGCTGGAACAACTACAGGAGGATTACTCTTTGTTTCGCTCCAAGTAGTTTGAATTTCCGGCATTGTTTTACCAAGCCATTCCTCCAATGCAGAAAATGAAACATCATCCGGCAAGTCACTTAATCCATCAACATACCTTCTGTAGTCTTCTATTACAGACCTCTCCAGCTCAATATATGCTTCATTATCATCAATACCAGGATAATAGCTTAAATTGTTAATTATTCGTAAGGCAGATTCATAACTGCCAACTGCTTTGGAAGGGTCGTTTTGATTTTGGAAGGAAATTGCTTCTACATAGAATTCCCTAGCTTGCTCTAACATCTCAGATACAATTCCGCTCTTTTGGACGTATTTCTGAGTGTCGTCGGTATTTTCATACCTCGTTATTTCTTTGTTCGCCCCGCACGATGAAACTAGTAGGGAGAACAAAGAAATAACACCGAATTTCAGTACGGTCTCTTTCATTATACCACCATTGTTATTTGGGTTGAAAATATAAGTTTAATTATGAGATTTTTCAAGTAAAAATTCAATTAAAATTGTCTAGAATCAATTAGTTTAAATAGTTACCACATTTTTCGACTGTTAAAGCGGAATATTTGAGTGTTTTTTCTTCGGATTCTTATCCACCTTACTTTTTAACAGATTGAATGCATTCACAAGTTTGATTTTTGTTTCCTTAGGATTTATAACATCATCTATAAATCCTCTTTCAGCCGCAATATAAGGGTTTGCAAATTTTTCAGTGTATTCGGATAACTTTTTGTTAAGGAGCTCATCTGGATTTTCAGATTTTGAGATTTCCTTCTTAAAAATTATTTCAACAGCACCTTTCGGCCCCATTACAGCAATTTCAGCGCTTGGCCATGCAAAATTAAAATCACCTCGTATATGCTTTGAATTCATCACATCATAAGCTCCTCCATAAGCCTTTCGGACTATCAATGTGACTTTGGGAACTGTCGCTTCGCAAAATGCGAAAAGAAGCTTTGCACCATGCCGGATGATACCATTCCATTCTTGTTCAGTACCCGGTAAAAATCCAGGAACATCAACCAATACAAGCAATGGAATATTAAAAGCATCGCAAAATCTTACAAATCTTGCACCTTTAACCGAACTGTTAATATCTAATACACCCGCTAGTACTTCCGGTTGATTCGCAACAATTCCCACCGAAATTCCACCTAATCTACCAAATCCAACAATTATATTTTCGGCATACTCTGAGTGAACTTCCATAAAATCTTGATCATCAACCAAAAGATTAATCAACTCTTTCATATCGTATGGTTTGGTTGGATTATCAGGAATAATATTTTCAAATCTTGAATCAGATTTGAGTGAAGCTAGGTCAAAATCTTTATCGGCCGCTCTTTCTAAATAATTTGAGGGAAGGTAGCTAAGTAATCTGCGAACACCATTTAAAGTTTCAATTTCATTTTCATGAACAAAATGTGCTACTCCACTCTTAATTGCATGTGTATCTGCACCGCCTAGATTCTCAAAATTTACTTCCTCGTGAGTAACTGTTTTTACCACATTTGGCCCTGTTACAAACATATAACTTGTATTGCGAACCATAAATATAAAATCAGTGATTGCCGGTGAATAAACCGCACCTCCTGCACATGGCCCAAGAATTACTGAGATTTGAGGTACAACACCTGAAGCTAATGTGTTTAGCAGAAAAATATCGGCATAACCACCTAAACTGAGCACGCCTTCCTGAATTCGTGCACCCCCAGAATCATTTAATCCAATTATTGGTATACCTAACTTCATTGCCATATTCATAACCTTAACAATCTTTTCCGAATGTGTTTCTGAGAGCGATCCACCAAATACTGTAAAATCTTGACTGAATAATGCGACAGATTTTCCGTCTATTTTTGCAAATCCTGTAACAACTCCATCACCCAGATACTGTTCATTTTCCAGTCCAAAGTCTCTTGATCTATGTTTAACGAACAAGTCTATTTCTTCAAAACTTCCATCATCAACCATTAACTCTATTCGCTCTCGCGCAGTAAGCTTTCCTTTCTCATGCTGTGCCTTAATTTTTTCAATTCCTCCCCCAAGGATTGCCTCTTCTTTAATTCTGCTTAATTTTTCTTGTTTGGTTTTCTCCATTAAGTTTTCTTTCTTAGTTTGGCAATAATTATACCATTTAAGTGTATCAAAAATATACTAGAGAGAAACTAAAACGGGTTGAAACATACCTTGAGCTTTGAACCCCATTTCAATCTCATCTTTATATCGGGTAATAATTTCCGAATTAATTGAACCGGTATCTCTAAAAACATTAATTTCCTTAAAAATTCTGCCAGGATTTTTTGTCATCAAATAAATCCGGTTTGAGAGCTGAATTGATTCTGTGATGTTAGTTGTAGATAGAATAAATAATATTTTATACTGGGAAGTCAATTCTTTTAATAACTTTACTATTTCTTGACGTGTTTCACCATCTAAATTTCTTAAGATATCATCCATTAAGATAATTTTGGGTTTAATTAATATTGCTCTTGCTAGTGCAATTCTTAGTTGGAATCCCGAATAAATATCTGAGGGATAGAAATCTTCATATCCACTTAGACCAACATTATGAATTACTTCATCAATTTTCTGACTTAAGATTTTGTCTTTTGCTTCAGAAATTGTTTCAGGGAATTCTATATTTTGCCGGACATTTAACCAAGGGAGAAAGTTATGCTTTTCTGGTATGTAGATTATCTTTCGAGATGGAGATGTAATGACCTTATTATTAAGGGAAATTACTCCCTCATATTTTTCAATACCTGCTATAATTTTAAGTAATGTGGTCTTACCGGAGCCAAATGGTGCTAAAATGGATACTATTGAGCCTGAATCAGAGGATACTACTAAATGCAAATTTATATTTTCGAGAACAATGTGCTTTAATCCTGAGTCATTTAGAAATGATTTACCTAGATTCTTAATATCGAGTATTATCTCGCTCAACTTTATTCCTACCAGAAGTAATACTTGTTTTTAATAAATTTAATTAATTGAGAAAAACTGTAAATAAAAATCGTAATTAATATAAGCATCATTACGAGTGCGGATAAGTCGTTATAAAGCAAAATATTTCTTAAAATAGTACCAACTCCTAAACCTAAATTCATATACTCAAATATCACCACCGATGCCCAGAGATAAAGATTTTGTTTGATTAAATAATCAAAAAGCTTTGGCTGAATCATTTTCCATACTACATTTCTTTTTATTTGGTTTGAACTAATTTCAAAAGAAGGTAACCACGACGTCAATTCCTTGGGTACATTTTCCGCTAGATATTTTGCCCTATAAGAAAATGAAGTAAATGAAATTAGAGTGGCAAAAATAAATTTTGTTACTTCTGATTTTGGGAACCAATATATAAAAAGCATTGATAGGAAAATTCCGGGAATATACCTTGAAGACCATTCCAGCGACATGACAATATCTGTTAAGAAATTAGTTCCAGTAATGTGAGGGAAAAGTATCCAGATAAATACAACTGAAATAAACATTGATGTGTAAATTGCAGATACTGTCGATAAAAAATTCCATATTAAAAAATATTTATTCAGTAAATCGTTAAAAGATTGCATTACTATACTTGGTTTAGGAAAAACACTATTAACAGGAAGAATCAGCTCAAATAGGATCGTCCACAGCAGCAATAAACCAATAATTATAACCCAATTAGAATATTTTCGAAGTTTGTACAATGTTAATATATTCCGTTAAGATGACATGAAAAGCTTTAATTCAATTGCAATATATGGATTGAATTTTAGCATTTCAATAAAAATTTTCTTGTCGTTTAGTATTGGCAGAAACATTAGATTATCTGGTATGCAAAAATGCGATATGGATGTAAAATAAACTATAAAAAACTTCATTTCGAATTGGACGTTGTTGCTTAAGTTCACTTAAAATGATTTTCGTTTAAGAAAAATTAGTTATTGATGAGGAAAGGATTTTTCAATTTTTCTTCACCAATGGTTGTTTCCTCTCCATGACCAGGAAATACTCTAACATCGATTGGCAATACTAAAAGTTTGTCTTTAATTGATTTGATTAAATCCTCATAACTACCTCCCCATAAATCGGTACGCCCTATACTTTCTCTAAAAAGGACATCGCCTGAAAACAATATTTTTTCCTTTGGTAGATATATGCAAAACTCACCAGGTGTATGACCAGGAGTAAAAATAAAATTAATATGCGATTGATTGAGTGAAAGTGAAATATCCTCATTCAAGTAAAGGTCGGGCAAAGGAGGTATTTTAATTTCAACACCGAACATTTCTGCTTGTATCTTTACATTTTTTAGCAGCTGCAAATCATGCTCAGGAATTATGAATACTGGATTGTATTTTTCTTTAATATGAGCACATCCAAAAATATGATCAATGTGGCAATGAGTAGTGATTAAATATTTAACATTTAGCTTACGTTGCGCAATAAAACTAGTTAATTCATTCTCTTCTTCTTCACTGAAGCAACCAGGATCAATAACCATTGCCTCATTGTTTTCATCACTCCAGATTACATAGGTGTTTTCGAGAAATGGATTAAAAACAAATTTTTTAACTTCAATCATAAAAAAAGATTAACTGCGGCGAAAATTATTCTTTATCCGATTTTGCAATTTACCTGTAAAAGCTTGATAGTTATCCATCGTTTCTTCCATCGAATCACCACCAAATTTTTCCAAGAAAGACTGAGCTAATGTCCATGCAAGCATAGATTCACTGATAACAGCACATGCCGGGACTGCTACAAAATCGCTTCGTTCCCTTCTAGCCTCAACTTTTTTCATGGTCTTTAAATCAACACTTTTTAACGGCTTCATGAGTGTAGATATTGGCTTCATTGCTGCCCTTACAATAATTGGCAATCCATTCGAAATACCTCCATCAATACCTCCTGCATTGTTAGTGGTACGTGTAAATGAGTTCCCTTTCAGTACAATTTCGTCATGAACTTCTGATCCAAAACCATTTGCAGCGGCGAAGCCCAAACCAATTTCAACTCCCTTTACTGCCTGAATAGACATTATTGAATGGCTGATATTGCTGCTGAGACGCCGCTCATAATGCATGTAGCTGCCCAAGCCAACAGGCACTCCAGTAGCGACAGTAACAAAAGTACCGCCAAGAGAATCTCCTTTCTTCTTTGCTGTTTTGATCTTTCGGATAATTTTATTCTCTTGTTCAGCATCTAGTACTCTTACTTGACTCCTATCCGCTTTTACGGAAAGCTGCCATGCTGAATAATTTTTCTTCACTTTATTCTGAAGCAAATCGAACAAGTAATTTTCTGCTGGATAAATCCCCCCAATACTTTCAACAAAACTCCCTACTGTAATTCCAAAATTTTCTAAAAATTTTCTGGCAATTGAACCTGCTGCTACACGGGCAGCCGTTTCTCTTGCACTTGATCTCTCAATTGAGTTACGGATATCATCAAAATTATATTTGCTGATGCCAACCAAATCAGCATGCCCTGGACGAGGAATGCTCACCCGTTCATAATTAAAATCGATTGATGGTATGTCCGGAGACATAATTTTGGTCCAATTTTCCCAATCACTGTTTTTAATAATAAGACTTATGGGAGAACCAAGTGTTTTTCCGAACCGGACACCAGATAAAATTTCTGATGTATCAGTTTCAATTTTCATTCTTTGGCCTCGTCCGTAGCCTGCTTGTCTTCTTTTCAAATGAAAATTTATATAATCGCTTGTTAGATCAAGGTTAGATGGAAAACCCTCAATAATGGTTGATAGTGATTTCCCATGAGATTCACCAGCAGTTAAAAATCTTATCATATTTTACTCTATTATTTTGGTAAATATAAAAAAAACGCCCGATTGTCGGGCGTTGTTAAAAAATAAAACTAAGATTTTAATCAGGAATTTCAATCCCTCTAAAAAAGTTGACCCCATCTTTCGTTTGAAGTTTCAACAAAACAGCAGATCCTTTCTTATCCTTAATCACATTCTTTAAATCGTTTACGGAATAAATCTTCTTTTTATCTGCTTCAAGGATAACCAAATCCTTAGCCAACTGTCTATCCTCAGCTTTGCTGAATTGCTTAACATTTGTTATGAGAACGCCATGATCAACTTTGTAGTCGGCTTTTTGTTTTGATGAAAGATTAGCGACAGAAAACCCGATATCATCAAACTGTGCTGTTGAAGCTTTAGACTCACTTTTTTCACTTTCACTATCATCTTCTTTAGCGGCAATTTCGGTTTTTGCATCTTCATCTCTGGCCTTCAAAGTAACATTACGTTCAATTTCTTTACCATCTCTAAATAAAGTTAACTTAATGGTAGTACCTGCCGATTTTGATGCGACATATCCTTGTAATTGATTTGGTTGATTAACCTCTTTTCCATCCACTTTAAGAATTACATCACCCTCTTTAATATCAGCTTTGGAAGCCGCACCACCTTCAACTAAACCTTGGATAATTATGCCCTTTGGTTTGTCAAGTCCGAGTGATTTAGCAATAGCATCATCAACCTCTCCAATATTAACACCTATATAACCGCGGCTAATTTTTCCATGTGCAATTAAATCTTTTGCAACAGATTTGGCTAGGTTAATTGGAATTGCAAATCCATATCCGATGTAAGTTCCACTATTGCTGGCAGCTATTGCAGAATTAACCCCGATTACAGCCCCAGATAAATCGACTAAAGCACCGCCACTGTTTCCAGGATTAATAGCTGCGTCGGTCTGGATGAAATTTTCAACACCATAACTATCATTAATTAATCTAAGATTACCTCTTCCAAGAGCACTCACAATTCCCGCTGTTACAGTAGAAGAAAGAGCAAGGGGATTTCCAATCGCCATAACCCATTGACCAACTTTTAAATCATCTGAATTTCCGAGATATGCTGTAGGCAAGTTTGCCGCTTCAATTTTTATTACTGCGAGATCCGTCAAAGGATCAGTACCAACAACCTTTGCTTCAAAAGTACGTTTATCAAATATATCAACTGTTACTTTTGTTGCATTCTCTACAACATGGTTATTTGTTATAATATATCCATCATCTGAAATAATAATTCCACTCCCTGAACCGCGTTGCTCTTTAGGCATGTCTTTGAATGGGAAGAACCAAAAATCAGAATGGGGATTTTCTTTTTCCGATACAACCGATACACGTACAATGGTTGGAGTAACTTTTTCAGCAACCTCTATGAATGCCTTACTAAAACTGGTTGCATTTGCATCAAGAGTTACTGGAGGATTGGAAGCTCCGAGATTAATATCTGCTAGGCTGGGTCTTACTATGCCAAAACCAGAAACCAGTATTGCACCGAAAATAATACCAACAAATACTAATACTACAGCACCCAATATTCCTTTATACTTCATTTTTTGGACCTCTAATTATTTATTATTTAGTTGCAACGTTAAATTATTGAAAACTTTTAATGAATGTAAACCCTTAAAATCTGGTATATGATGTTTTAAGTGTTTTTCCATAAACTGTATAGCTTTTTCAATTAAAGCTGTTTTATCACCAGATATCTTTTTGTTGTATTTTAGACAAACAAGAGTCGAGAAAAGTTCCGCATTTAAAGTGAAAGATTCTAAAACATGATTACGACAACTGCTGCAAAACATACCTAAATCGTAGTTATATGACAATTCAGTATTTGACAACTCTTTTTTCCCGCATCTTGAGCAATATTCCAATTGTAGCTGATACCCAAGTTCGGCTAAAAAGAAACTAAAAAATCTTGCAAAAAGAATTATTGGCAATTCTTTAGATTCATCCATCAATGAAAAGATTCTAATTAATCCATTGAATAATTTTGTATTAGCTTCATGCTCGGGAATTAAAGTTTTAACTAATTCTAATATAGCCTGTGAATACTTTAGAGAATCAAAATCGCTTTTTAATTTTGGGTAATGTTGAATAATATCTGCACTCGAAATAAGCTGAACTTCTCTAGAATCTTTATTATAAAACACTATTTGCAAATAATTAGATGGATCAACAATTAACCCCAACTTTGATTTTGGATTTCTTCCACCCTTTACTATTGCAGACAGTTTTCCAAGAACCTTAGTAAAGAGAGTTACTATTACGCTTGTATCTCCGTATTTAATTTTATGAAGGACAATTGCCTCGGTTTTTATTAACTCGCTCATAAAATAAAGTTGTAAGGGAAGAGATAAACTTGATCTTCCGTTATTATCCCTTTTATCAAATGGGATGGGGTTACATCAAAAGCAGGATTAAAAACATCTAAGTAATCCGGCGCGATCTCAAATGAATTGAAGGAGAGAACTTCACTTTTCTTTCGATACTCAATAATTATTTCCTTACCAGATGAAATTGTGCGATCAATTGAAGATGATGGAGCGGCAACATAAAATGGTATGTCATGATAATTGCATAGTACTGCAAGGTTGAAAGTTCCTATTTTATTTGCAGTATCACCATTTAATGCTATTCTGTCGGCACCGACAATTACGAGGTCTATCTTATTCTGCTGCATTAGAGCCGCAGCCATGGAATCTGTTTGAACACTAAATGGTATCTCATTTTTTTCCAATTCAAAAGCTGTTAACCTTAAACCCTGATATAACGGTCGAGTTTCATCTACATAGACATGATTAACTAATCCTCTCTCGAAGCCAAGTCTTATAATATTAAATGCAGTTCCCTCACCCGAAGTTGCTAATTTTCCGGTATTACAATGAGTAAGTACGTTAGATTTTTTTCTGAATATTGCAAGCCCATTTTTTCCAATTTTTTCGCAATTATTAATATCGCGATTGTGCAAGTTGACGGCACACTCCTTTAGTACCGAATACACATCTGGTAAAGTTACATTTTGAATAAAAGTTTTTCGAATTTCGTTCAATGAGGCAAAAAGATTAACCGCTGTTGGCCGAGTATTAGCCAACCTATCAAGCGCAGTTTGAAATGTAGATTCAATTGATTGCCTCGAACAATTCTTAATTGATAATGCTAGCCCATATGCTGCAGCTACACCTATTGCGGGAGCGCCTCGAATTTCTAATCTCTCGATTGCGGAAGCGATTCGTTTGTAGTCGTCAGTTTGTATATAAGTTTCTTGAAATGGAAGCTTTGTTTGATCAAGAAAGATTAGTGTGTCATTTTCAAATTTTAGGGCAAAATATTCACTCTTTTTCATCAAATCTCGAAAGTTTACGAAACTCTCTAAATCTATCCAGCACTCTTAAGTAGTCTAGATCTTCTAAACCTTTTGTACTGAATTTTTCAACACAAAAAGAAGCCATTGCACTTCCATAAATAACAGCACATTTTAGATTGTCGGGACTTAAATCTTGTGTTTTATGCAAATAGCCAGTAAATCCACCGGCAAAAGTATCACCAGCTCCAGTTGGGTCAAAAATCATCTCCAATGGATAAGCTGGTGCAGAAAAAATCTGGTCTTCAACAAATAACAATGCTCCATGCTCACCTTTTTTAATAATTAGAATTTCAGGCCCCATCTGCCTAATCATTTTAGCGGCTCTAATTAAATTGGGTTCATGTGCTAGCAATCTTGCTTCCGAATCATTAATAATTAAAACATTGACCTTTTTTAAAATCTCAAGAAGTTCATCTTTCTTTCCTTCAATCCAGTAGTTCATTGTATCGCATACAATAAATTTAGGCGAGTCAAGCTGCTCTAAAACTCTTAATTGAAGTACAGGATCAATATTGCCAAGGCAAACAAACTGTGCTTTCTGAAATTTGGGAGGAATAATAGGTTTAAAGGATTCAAAAACATTAAGTTCGGTAAGCAAGGTATCTCGAACATTTAAATCGTAATGGTATCTGCCAGCCCATCTAAAAGTTTTGCCATCTTTAATAATTTGCAACCCATCAAGGTCGATATTATGTGCCTCCAATAAGGTGATATACTTTTTAGGAAAATCATCTCCCACCACTCCGACAAAATGAATTGGTCCGGTAAAGTAACTTGCGGCTAAAGATATATATGTAGCCGATCCACCAAGTGCATCCTCTACTTTATCGAATGGAGTATAAACGGTATCCAACCCCACAGAACCAACAACTAATAAGCTCAAGTTCACTCCTAAAATTTTTTAATGGCTTAAAAATAACCAATTAGAGAACTAAATATAAACGGTGATTTTGAAATTATTTGTTAATTGTAATTATACTTTTACTTCGATGAAGTTCAAAAAGTTTTTACCCCGCATGAAATAATCATTTATAATATGCACAGATTTTCGCTGACCAACCCAAGCAAGCATTTTATTTGCCTGTTTTAAGCTTACCCATTTAAAGTCACAGTGCTCATTAGAAATTATCACATTATCACTTTTATTAACTTGTGCTGCAAATACTGGCAAAAACGAAATATAATTTTTGTCGGCTGAAAAGAAGGAATTTACGTTAGGAACTACCCAAAGTTTATTTGGCTTAAGACCAGTTTCTTCCATAATTTCCCTAACCACGGTTTGTGCGGCGTTTTCGCCTTTTTTGATTGAGCCTGATACCATCTGCCACAAACCTGGATAAATTTCTTTCTCAGATCTTTTCAGGAGTAAAAATTCTATACTTCCTTTGTTTAATCGGAAGATGTGAACTTCAATCATATTAGAAACTAATTTTAACATATTAACCTTTCTATAACTAAAAATATGCCCTCATCTCAGCTCGTGCTGTGTGAATTGCTTTTCCCCCGCCAATTATTCTGCTATCATAATTAACAGTAGATTGTAAATTCGCAGTAAGTCTATAGTCAAAATTGAACCGAATAAAATAGTTTTTCCCAATTGAATTTCCACGTGTTAATTCGAACGGTATAAAATTTTGGTTTGTATTTCCAATAAGTTCGTTTCGTTCTACTTCAAATTTTAATCTGCCGTTTCCTGCAAAGGAAAAATTAAACCTTAAAGACTGTGAGTTAACATCAATAATAGTTGGTTGATCCGGATAATTATCTACGCTTCGGCCAACTTGAATTTTTAAACCAACTTCAATATTTCTTTCCGGACGATATGAAAAATCAGATATTACTCTATCGGAATTTATTATTCGCTTCCTATTAGAAGTTATTGGTGCGTAAACGTTATCTTGTTCATTAATCAAATCGGTTTGGTTGCTGAATTCCTTTATTAGCCTGAACCGAATTCTTAGACTTCTCTCCCTGTTGTAGGCTCTTTCAACACCGCCCGAGAATTGGTTAATACTTTTTCTCTGCAAATATCGCAATCGAAATGATAAATCTGGATCATTTTCAAAAACAAAAAAATCCTGCTGTATAAGATTAAATCCCCTTATGGTTGATTTTGGATTTTGAAAGTAGTTAAAATTTAACAAGTAGATTTGTTTTAAATCTGTTTCTTTGCTGTTCTCTTCAATTCGCCAATATGTTTCACTTGAAATAGCATTGAATATACTTTTACTTGTTCTCTTCCCATTCAATAATTTCCCAAGTTCAAATTTCCAGCGTGTGCTTGTCTTTAAATCGATTACTGGGAATAATTCTTCGGTAGGCAAAGTAATTTGAATAAAATCACCATCAAAAAGTACAGGTTCAAATTCGTTCTCATCTGCTATTCCATTGCTATTTAAGTCGCCAGAATAAATATAATTGCCTGTGCCTTTTTCTACTTTTAAAAATATTTTTTCCA
>JACAFC010000129.1 GCA_013388515.1 Ignavibacteriaceae bacterium
ATTCAAGCTCATTACTGCATTTACTGCAATGATGCAAGTGCTCTTCAAGTTGGAAAATATTTTGAAGATTAAGGATATTCGAAGGTTCTAATTTATCCTTAACCAGTATGTAATCTGCCAATTCATCTGCTGTTAAGTGTTTTGATGTGGTAAAAGCTCTTCCCAATTTTTGATAGGTTTTATAAAAATCATTTAGAGAAGTATCATTTTCCAACAAATTGTGCAGTAATTTCTGATCAATATCATTAAGATGTTTCTTTTCAATTAAACTTAATAGTTTTTCTAAATTTTCCATTATTCAAACTTACTTTGCAATTTTATAGTATTTATTTTTAATCTAAAGTGACAATTATATTTTCGATTTTAATTCATCAATTGTACGATAAAACATCTTTTTTACTGCATCTTCGGATTTGTTCAGGTTTTCAGCAATTTCAGAGAATTTCAAATCTTCCCAAAATCGCATTTTAATAATTTTCTGTTTTTCTTCGTTAAGTGTGTCCACTATAGAAAGAATTTTTTCAGCATCAAGTTTTTCACCAGGTGTAATTCCCTCATGACTAATATGACGAGCTTCTTCCAATTCTAAATTTTTATACTGGGAATTTTTCTTATTCCAATTAACAAAGTTTAGAAATAACACTCTTCGGAGCCAAAACTCTATGTTATCAATTTTATGATACTGTTCGGCAAAACTTAAATATACGTTGTTAGATAGATCATCTACATCATCTTTATTTATAATTCTCCCTTGCCTATATTTAGAAATAAAGTAGCTGTAAGATATATGTCTTATGTAACTGGAAAGAGAACTGAAAGCTTCCGAGTTACCCGCCTTTGACTCAATAAAAAGAACATCAAGTTCTTTTTGAGTAAAATTAAGGTAATTAAGCGTTTGGTGGTTCGGTTTTAATGTCACTTATAAACCAACTTTTATACTATTTAATTGGATTAAATGAATAACTAAATAATGCATTATAAATTTACAATATTCTTTATTGTATTCAATTCAGTTTTTCTGTTTGCTCAGCCCAAATTAAAATTGGAGCCGGATGAAATAGAATTCGAAGATAGATTTTATCGAAATAAAAATGTTTATTTCATAAATACCGGCAATACGCCATTAAGAATTGATTCGCTGCAGTATAAGAAAAGTAATTATTATTTTTTGAGATTTAACAAACCTTGGGAGTATCCAGTAATTCTCCAGCCGAATGATTCTGTAAAAATGGATTGTATACTTGAAAGTTATGTATATGTGCCGGCAGCCGATACCTCAGATACACTTTTTATCTTTAATAACGGAGAAAAATCAATCGAAAGACTTAAGGTAAAAATTAAATATTTTGATAATTTTTATGGGGCTGGGTATGTTTACGGCAAAGTGGTTAATAACGTTAGTGAAGTAGCTAATGCGAAAGTAAGTTTTTTCTTCAATAATAATTATTTAGTTACTTCAACCTTAACCGATAGCAATGGTAATTATTATGTTGAACTGCCTCCAGGTCAGTATGCCGTTGCTGTTGAAAAAGATTCTTTTTATGTGTCTTACTATAAAGATCAATTTGATCCTTTTAATGCAGATGTGTTTTATCTCTACAGAGATTCTTCAAAAATAATTGATTTCAATCTTGAGCGAATAACCTACAGCGGAAATTCTATTTCAGGCATTATTACAGATTCACTTTCCAACGCCCGGGTAAAAAAAGGAGTGCTGGTAGTAAGAACTGGCACGCACACACCAAATAAAATTTCAGTAAATGCGAATAGCAAACTTGTCCAAAATGGAATCTATACAACATTTATCAAACCAGATGGTTCATACAGTTTAAATGGTATTCTAATACCTGGCTATTATTATGTTCAGGCATTTTCTGATTACTACATACCGTCATTTTATAATTTCGCGAATAAGTCTGCAGTATTTTGGCAGCAGGCTGACTCAATATTTATTAATGGATCACTCTCGAATATTAATATTAATATGAAGCGGGACTCTTCAGTTGGTGGAGGTAAAATTAGTGGATTTGTGACTGCAGATGGAGGCAATACTGAATTTTCCGATATGCTGATCATGGCCAAGTCAATCGAGCATGAACTTTGGTACAACTACGCATTCATAAAGGAAACTAATGAATTCACGTTAGCTGATTTACCTTATGGGAAATATATGCTTTATACTCAAAAGATTGGGTTTAACAATGGGGTTAGCAACCAATTGGAAATTTCGCCCTCGAATAAGTTAATTTTTGGAGTAAGTATTCCAATTTCACTTTCCAATTTAAATGATGCTTTCATAAAATCAGACGAATTTAGACTTAACCAAAATTATCCTAATCCATTTAATCCCGAAACAAAAATCACTTATTACCTGCCTTCAAAATTTGAAAGTAAAAATTGGGTTGTTCAATTAAAAGTATTTGATTTATTGGGCAGCGAAGTTGCTGTATTAGTTAATGAAGAAAAAACTTCTGGATTTTATGAAATCAATTTTAACGCGAATAATTTGTCAAGCGGAGTTTATTTTTATAGACTGATTGCTGATCAATATGTTGCCACTCAAAAAATGATAATAGTTAAGTAGAAATATCTCCCGCATCTTTCTGCAATAATTGATTAACATCTTGATTGTTGGGTTTACTTTTCGATTATTACACTTTCCTTAAACCTCATTTAACAGTAAATTTCGTTCAGTAAAATTTACGAGGACTTTAATGAAGGTCTATTTCTCACTTTTAATAACCTTTGTATTCAACACCTTTCTATTAGCTCAGCCAATCCGCGGAGTTTATTACCATGCGTTCTCGAATACCGTAGTACTTTCTGTTGAAGGTGCTGCTACTTGGGAACAAACGGATTATTCCGGAAATACATTTGATTATCTTGGGAAAGCATCACTGGAATATTTTCTTCCTTCTGAATCGAAAACATCATTTGGGCTGCGTGGTTTTGCAGGCTCTGGATTCATCTCCGGGAAAGATTATGAACAATATATTGATGAATATAGAACAACAATAAAATATGCAGGAGGGGGAATCGTATTTATTTATTCAATGGGGAAAAGAGTTTTTCCATATTTTATGGGTGGACTTTCTTACTTATGGTTCAGCCCAAAAGGTACTTCACAACAAAACTTACCAAACAACGCTGCTGGTGTTTACAAAAAAGAAGAAATAAACTACAATGTTGAATTAGGTATCCGATTTTTGTTAACAGACGATTTCAGTTTTAACGTGAATGGGATGGCGCACATTAGTCCCAATGATTATTTAGATGATTATGCAGCAGGTTTAAGCACGGATTTGTTCTATTCATTAGGCGCAGGATTTTCTTATTCATTCTTTAGTGAAAAGGATGAGGATGCCGATGGTGTTTTAGATTCTAAAGATTTTTGTTCAGCAACTCCCAAAGGTGTTAAAGTTGATGATTATGGCTGCCCGGTTGATTCTGATAGAGATGGCGTTGCAGATTACTTAGATAAATGCCCGGATACGCCTTCAAGAGTTTTGGTTGATGAAAACGGCTGTCCATTTGACGGCGATAAAGATGGAGTACCGGATTTTCTTGATCAATGCGCAAATACCCCCGCTAATGTGCAAGTAGATAAATCTGGCTGTCCTCAGGATTCTGATAATGATGGAGTACCAGATTATATTGATAACTGTCCAAATACACTCAAAGGAACTACAGTGGATATCACGGGCTGTTCTATCGATACAGATAATGATGGTGTAATTAATTCTAAAGATCAGTGTCCAGATACACCAGCAGGAAAAACAGTTAACGAATATGGTTGTGAAGTTAAGGAAGTAGCAAAAGGTAAAGAAGTAACCTTAAGCTCTGGAACTACTTTTGCATTCGGTCAATCTACGCTTTTGCCAACAGCTTATCCTGAGCTTGATAAGCTTGTTAAATTGATGATAGAGCATCCAAATTCTCGATGGAGAATTGAAGGTCATACAGACAATTATGGACCAGATTGGGCAAATAAAAAAATTTCGCAAGAAAGAGCTGAATCAGTTCTTAGGTATTTTGTTTCGAGAGGCATACCTTCAGGTAGATTTGAGGTTATTGGTTTAGGCAAAGACTTTCCAATTGCGGATAACCTTACATCGGAAGGTATGGCACTAAATAGGCGGGTTGTGATAAAAAGAATAGACTAAGCTGGTAATGAATCAATTCATGGATTTTTCTGAAATCCTCTCGATGAACAATGTCAGTGAGAAAATTATAACAAATTGTGAACTGCTAATTCTGCCAACTAGTTGTGATGAAAAAAAAGAAATAACCCAAAATGAAATTCCGCTGGCTAATAATCCTAATATAAATATTGCTAGATCTGTGTGCTTTAGTCTATTATAGGAACTGAATAGTTTTTTAAAGAAAAGAAAATAAATTAAGCAGGTTAGTAACAAACCTAAAAAACCTTGCGAGATCAAAGTCTCAAGGTAATCCGATTCCCAGCTTGTATAATTAGAATTTGGAAAAAGTATTTTTCTGCTCTCCAAGCCATGTCCGAATATTAAACTTGCCATGTTTGATTTTAAATCTGATTGAAGGACTTTAAAAGCATCTGAATAGATTATATTCCTTCCACTGGATATATCCGGGTTACTTAAAATTAAACTAGGATTAATTCTGGAATCGGATGTTGAAAAGAGTAAAATGATACTGCATGTAATAATAAGTGTTGATGCTAAAATGATTCTTCTTTTAATAATTTTTGAAACTTCTATTCTAAACAAAAAAATTGTGAATGCTGTTATAAAGCCAAGTATCACACCTATTAATGCACTTCTAGTGAAAGTAAGCCATAAACTTACAATTTGTGTAATAGTCGAGATGACTAATAAATACTTCAGAAAACCTTTTAAATAGTAATATAGCGCAATGGAGATTGGAATTGTGAAAGCGAGAATACTTGCAAGGGTATAGTAACTTGAATATAATCCATATGCCCTTGGAGCTCCACTTAAAAATCGTACGATACCCACTGTTGAAGTTGCAAGTGTGCAAATAGTAAATACAGCAGAAATAATTTTCAAATTGATTAGTCTATCCTCTTTAACTAAATAACTAAAAGGTATTAAAGAAATTAAAATTGAGTGGTAAATAATATTTTTTCCAGCAATAGCTGGGTTATCAGAGATGTAAATGGAAAATAAACTACTGAAAAACAAAAGAAAGATTAATACTTCTATTAGTAAAAGATTTTGCTTCTTAAAATTTTTTGCTATGATTAAAATGACAAAAGGTAACAATAGTATGGTTGCTATTTGCAGCAAGGCATTAGAAAAAAATAAACCTAATACAAATATGAGCACAACAGCTCGTAAAGCAGTTAACAACAAATTAACCCCAAAATGACTGTAAAAATTTTTTATTTATTTAGAAAATCCATTTGAAATTTCGTTACTATTTTAAGGAAATACAACTCTAAAAAATATTAGAACACTCACAGTTAACAGTCGAGCTTGATACTCAAACCCATTTTCAATAGGTTAGAACACTTAAAAATCAACTATTAGAGGTTAATATGTTCGATCAAAATTATCAATTCACTTGTGTTAATCGTTTTTTGCAATATGTTAAATACGATACTCAATCCGACGAAGAATCAACATCTTTTCCAAGTTCTGAAAAACAGAAAAATCTATCAAGACTTTTGGTTGAAGAGCTGAAGCAGTTAGGCGTATCTGATGCACACATGGATGAATGGGGATATGTTATGGCAACGCTTCCATCCAATACAAATAAGAGTGTTGATCCTATTGGGTTTATTGCACATGTCGATACCTCACCTGCTGTCAGCGGTGCAAACGTAGTAACTATGATTCACAGAAATTATAAAGGCGGAGATATTAAGCTTCCTAAAGACAAGCAAGTAATTAAAGCGAAAGAGAATCCTGATCTCAAAAACATGAAAGGGTACGACATTGTTACTTCTGACGGTTCAACACTGCTTGGTGCTGATAACAAAGCCGGCGTTGCCGAAATTATGGATGCTGTGAATTATCTAATTACTCATCCCGAAGTTAAGCATGGAGAAATTAAAATTTGTTTTACACCTGATGAAGAAGTTGGGCGGGGTACTGAAAAATTTGATGTTAAAAAATTCGGAGCTAAATATGCTTACACGGTAGATGGTCAGAGCAGAGGCGAAGTGGAAACAGAAACTTTTAGTGCTGATGGTGTAACGATTAAGTTTCACGGAAAGAACATTCATCCCGGTTATGCAAAGGGAATAATGATAAACTCAATGAAAATAGCCGCAGCTTTTATCGAATTACTGCCTAAGAAAACTCTTTCTCCCGAAACCACAGAAAAAAGAGAAGGTTATGTGCATCCCGTTTCTATTAACGGAAATGAGGAGCTAACAACTGTAAAGTTTATTATTCGTGATTTTCAAACACCAAAGCTTAAAAAATATGAATCACTTCTTAAAAAGCTTGCTCAAAAAGCTGTGAAGAAATTTCCCGGCTCAAAAATGGAATTCACAGTTAATGAACAGTACCGAAACATGAAAGAAGTTCTAAAGAAACATCCTCAAGTTGAAAAAAATGCTATCGAGGCAATGAAAAGATTGAACATCAAACCAATCATGCATCCCATTCGCGGCGGCACAGATGGTGCACGTTTATCTTTCATGGGCTTACCAACGCCAAACATTTTTGCTGGTGAACACAGCTTCCACTCCAAAACTGAATGGGTATCTGTTCAGGATATGGAAATGGCAGTGAGAGTTATTGTTGAAATTGCAAAGGTGTGGGAAGAAAGAGCGTAATTGTTCGTTGTTGGTTGTCTGTTGTTTGTTGAAAAGATTATTTGAATGAAAACTAAGTTTGAGGATTTAGAAATATTTCAGCTTTCGGAAAAACTTGCTGATGCAATTTGGGTGATGGCGATTAGTTGGGATTCTTTTGCAAAGAACACTGTTGGAACTCAAATTGTTAATGCTGCCGATGGTGTTGGTTCTAGTATTGCTGAAGGTTCAGGGAAAGGAAGTTATAGAGATTTCAGAAGATATGTTAAAATCTCAAGAGGTTCACTTTATGAAACAAAATATTGGTTAAGGAGAACAGTTGCAAGAAAATTAATTTCACAGCAGGAAATTAAAAATATAAAACCGCTCATGGATGAATTGCTCCCGAAGATAAATGCTTTTATTAAATACTTGGATAGCATAATAAATAAAGAGAAATAAATAATTTAAATGCCCCGTTTTTACAACAAACAACGAACCACAAACAACAAACCAGAACTTATGGCCCCTGCGGGCGACTGGACAATGCTAACAACAGCCATCAATGCTGGTGCTGATGCAATTTACTTTGGTGTGGATAAGCTAAACATGCGAATTAAAGCTGCTAACTTCACACTTAAAGATCTTCCCAAAATTGCGCGAACCTGTAAGAAGCATGAAGTAAAATCTTATCTTACACTAAATTCTATTGTGTATGAAGATGAAATTAAAGATTTAGAAAAAATTATTGAGCGAGCTAAAAAATCCGGTATTAATAGAGTGATTTGCTGGGATTTTGCTGCTGCTCAAATGTGCAATAAGCATAACATGCCGTTTTGTATTTCCACTCAAGCGTCAATTTCAAATTCCCTAAGTGCTGAATTTTTTAAATCTCTTGGTGCTGTTAGAATTGTTCTTGCGCGTGAATGTTCACTTGACGAAATAAAAAAGATAAGGAAGAAAACTGATCTTGAAATAGAAGCATTTATTCACGGGGCAATGTGCATTTCTGTAAGCGGGAGATGTTTCTTAAGTCATCATCTTTTTGGAAAAAGTGCGAACCGAGGTGAATGTATTCAACCTTGCAGAAGAGAATTTGAAGTTTATGATTCTACTGTTGATAAATCATTAATTATTGGCGAGGATTATATCCTTTCGCCGAACGATTTATGCACAATTGAGTTTATTGATAAACTTATTGAAGCTGGGATTGATTCATTTAAAATAGAAGGAAGAAAACGGAGTCCTGAGTATGTTGCAGCAACAGTTTCAGTTTACCGCAAAGCTATTGATCTTTACTTTGAAGGTAAATTAACTAATGAAAAGAAAAAAGAATTTTTAACAGAATTAAAAACCGTTTATAACCGCGGCTTTTCTTCGGTATTTTATTTTGATGTTCCGAGCTCAGAAGCATACGCTGATATCTATGGCAGTAAAGCAACAACTCGAAAAATTTTTATTGGTAAAGTTCTCAACTACTTCAAAACACCAAAAGCAGCACATATACGATTGGAATCAGGCAAAGTTAAATCTGGTGATAAATTACTGATAATAGGAGAAACAACAGGAGTTGTGGAACATTTGATCACAAGAATGAAAGTGAATGATAAGGAAAGTGAATTTGCACAAAAGTCTGATGACATTACCATGCAAATACCTTCAGTGGTTAGAAAAAATGATAAAGTATATTTGGTAGAAGAAGTTAGTGGATGAATAAATGTTCTATAGAACAAATGAAAAATGTAAATTATTTTACAAGGTTTTCCTTTAGTTTGTTATATAGTTCAATCGCCTGATTAATAATTCTATAAGCTTCTTTTTTATTTAGAAACTCCTCGACAACAACATGTTTATGTTCAAGCTTTTTATAATCCTCAAAAAATCTTCTTAACTCTACAATTGTATGAGGAGGCAATTCGGAAATATCATTGATGTAATTTACAGCCATGTCCTTTTCGGCAACAGCAATTATTTTATCATCTTCCTCATCATCGTCAACCATCCTCATTACACAAATTACTTTAGATTCGATGATGCAAAGCGGATCAACATCAATTGAGCAGATCACCAAGATGTCCAGCGGATCTTTATCATCGCAATACGTTCTTGGAATAAAACCATAGTTTGCAGGATAGTGCACAGAGGAATATAACACTCTGTCTAATTTCAAAAGACCGCTTTCCTTATCTAGCTCATACTTACCTTTTGAACCTTTTGGGATTTCAATTATTGTATTTACGATTTCCGGTACTTGCTTGCCCGGACTTACACTGTGCCATGGATTGTTGTTTGGATTCATCTATAGATTCTCTGTCTATTTTTCAATTGTAATTTTGGGTCGGAAAGTTAGAAAAGAAAATCTTTAATTAAAAACTTAAAATTATTTATACTTCAAATTTTCATTAACGCTTTGATAACCCTTGCCAAATCCTTATTTTAGCACCTCAAATTGATGTTCCCGAATTCATTATCAGAGAAAAATTTATGCGACTAAGCAAGTATTTTGTTCCAACATTAAAAGAAGTTCCCAATGATGCAGTTGTTACCAGTCATGTCCTAATGCTTCGCTCAGGAATGGTTAGAATGGTTTCTGCAGGCATTTACTC
>JACAFC010000181.1 GCA_013388515.1 Ignavibacteriaceae bacterium
CTATATGACTGTGCTGGTAAACTAATCGCAACTACTTCTACAAATTACAATGGATACTATTACTTTAGTAACTTGAATCCTGGTGATTACAAAGTTAAATTCTATACTCCAACTGGATATGGATTTACCAAAAAAGATCAGGGATCAAATGATGAAGTAGATTCGGATGTAGATCCAAATACCGGTTTCACTACATGTGTTACTTTAACTTCGGGTAAAAACGACTTGAAATGGGATGCCGGTATATATTGCTTGCCGCTTTCTAAATTAGGTGATAAAGTTTGGGTTGATACTGATAAAGATGGTATTCAAGATTATAATGAATCTGGTATTAAGAATATAAAGGTTGAGCTTTACAATTGTTCAGATAAATTGTTGAGCACAACTTATACAGATTATTACGGTAAGTACTACTTCAATAATTTAGCTGCTGGTGATTATAAGGTGAAGTTCTATGCACCTACTGGCTATGGATTTACAAAGAAAGATCAGGGATCAAATGATGAAGTAGATTCTGATGTGGATCCAACTACCGGATTTACTACATGTATTACACTTACTGCTGGTAAAACCGACTTAAAGTGGGATGCCGGTATTTATTGTTTACCAACTTCAAAACTTGGAGACAAAGTTTGGTTGGATAAAGATAAAGATGGTATCCAAGATTCTGGCGAACCTGGTGTTAAGGATGTAAAAGTTCAACTTTACAGCAGTACCGGTACACATTTAGCAACTACTTACACTAGCTATTACGGTTATTACTCTTTCAGCAACTTAACAGCAGGCAGTTATAAGGTTAAGTTTAATCTCCCCGCAGGGTATGCGTTTACAAAAGTTGATCAAGGAACGAGCGATGAAAAAGATTCTGATGCTAATCAAGAAACAGGATATACAGTAACTATTAATTTAGCTGCTGGAGTAACTGACTTGAAATGGGATGCAGGTATAGTATCCAAGAGCAGTTGCTTTAGTCCTGGCTATTGGAAAACACACTCCAAATACGGACCGGCAAATCCTTATGATCCAACTTGGTCAAAATGCGGTACAAAGGGTGAGGATACTCCTTTCTTTAAGTGTGGCAACAGCTGGTACAAAGCTTTCCACCAAAGCGTTGAAGGCAACCATTATTACATCTTAGCACATCAATATATGGCAGCAAAGTTGAATCAACACTGGGGTGCATTCTGTCCACCGGATGTTAAGAATGCATTAAGTGAATGTGAATCGATATTTAATCAATACTCACCATCACAGATTAAATATGGTTCTACCACACTAAAGAATAAATGTACTACTTTAGCATCATTACTCGATAAATTTAATAATCAATAGTTAAAAATTGGTTATAGCGGCCTAATCGGGTATAAACTTAAAGCGGCAGAGAAAATCTGCCGCTTTTTTTATAATAACATAACATCAATTTTGCTTATCTAACATCCCTTCAATTGAACTTTTGTATAATCACGTTGGTTTGTTGATTATTGAATGTACAATGTCAATTCGTTAAGTTTAATTTAGATTATCAATTTCTCTTTTAATAGTAATTCAAAAGTTACATCGCTGCAATTAAAAAGATAATTTTAGAAGGATATACTTATGTTGAAAGAAGGACAGAAAGCTCCAAACTTTAAACTGCTGGATCAGAACGGTAAAGAAATTTCTCTTAATTTATTTAAGGGCAAGAATGTGATTCTTTATTTCTATCCAAAAGACAATACCTCCGGATGTACAAAAGAAGCATGCAATTTTCGAAATGAATTTCCTAGGTTTTCAAAATTAAATGCAGTTATTTTGGGTGTTAGTCCTGATTCAGTTGCATCGCATAAAAAATTTATTGAGAAGTATGATTTACCATTTTCTCTTCTAAGTGACGAAAAGAAAGGAACATTGATTAAGTATGGCGTTTGGCAAGAAAAGAGTTTATATGGTAAAAAATATATGGGTGTTGTCAGAACTACATTCATCATAGATCCCTTAGGAAAAATTAAAAAGATTTTTCATAAAGTAAATGTAGATAACCACAATCAGGAAGTATTCGAGGCTATCGAAAACTAAATTGGAAAGTTTATCACATGATATATGTAACTAGAAGAGAAACATTTTCAGCGGCACATAGACTTTATAACCCTAAGTTTTCTAATCAGGAAAATGAGAAAATATTTGGTAAATGCAGCAACCCAAACTGGCATGGGCATAATTATACTCTCGAAGTAATAGTTGTTGGCCAGCCAAATCCGGAAACCGGTTTTGTGATTAATATTTCTGAGTTGAAGGCTATTATCAAAGAGCATGTAATCTCAAAAGTTGATCACAAGAATTTAAATTTAGAAACTGATTTTATGAAGGGGGTTATACCTTCAACAGAAAACATTTGTATCGCAATTTGGAAATTGCTTGTCGATAAACTCCCAAGTGGAAAATTGTATGCAGTTAAATTAGCAGAAACGGAAAATAATTTTTTTGAATATAGAGGAGACTAATAATGAACCAAGCAAAGGTTGAAAAGTTTATTGTTGATTTATTATTGGAATTGGGAGAAAACCCTAAAAGAGAAGGACTATTAAACACACCTAAGCGAGTGGCAAAGGCATACGAATTTTTAACTACCGGCTACAAGCAAAACATTAAAAAGATATTGAATGATGCGATTTTTAACGAAAAGTATGATGAAATGGTTTTAGTTAAAAACATCGATTTCTACAGTTTGTGTGAGCACCATTTGCTTCCATTCTATGGGAAAGTTCATGTAGCGTATATCCCTGATGGTAAGATTGTTGGGTTAAGCAAGATTCCTAGGATTGTTGATATGTTTTCGAGAAGACTACAAGTTCAGGAAAGAATGACGCAGCAAATTGCTGATACAATTGAGGAGCAACTTCAGCCAAAAGGTGTTGCTGTTGTATCTGAAGCTTTTCATATGTGCATGATGATGCGAGGTGTTGAAAAACAAAATTCTTCTGCAACTACAAGTGCTGTACACGGTGTTTTTAAGGATGACGCACGCACTCGATCAGAATTTCTTGAATTAATTGCTCATAGGAATTTATAATGAAAACTCAGCAGGTTGGTGTGTGGGTTACAGGTGCTAGCTCGGGAATTGGTAAGGCTGTGGCAAAGGAATTATCAAGAACTGGTTCAATGGTATTTGTTACATCGAGAAGGAAAGCTGAACTTGAGAGATTAAATTCTGAGCTTGCTTCAGAAAATCTCTCGGTTGAGATTTTCCCTTGCAATGTTAGTTCTGCAACTAATGTTGAACAGACAGTAAAAAAAATACTGAATATTAATCCCATTAATTGTTTAATAAATAATGCGGGGCTTACATCGTTCAAACTTGCAATTGACAATTCAATAAATGAAATAAATGATATAATTCAGACGAATCTTTTGGGATCAATTTACACTATAAAAAG
>JACAFC010000214.1 GCA_013388515.1 Ignavibacteriaceae bacterium
ATTCATGATAAAAAATGGAGGCGGAACAATTATTAATATTCTTTCAGTTGTAACGAAAAAAATATTTACAAAAAGCAGCGCTTATTCTGCTTCAAAATACGGACTACTGGGCTATACTAATTCTTTGCGTGAAGAAGTTAGAAAACATAATATAAGAATCATAAATGTAATACCCGGCGCTACTCAAACCCCCATGTGGTCAAATGAAATTAGGGATAAATTTGGGGATCGAATGATGTCTGTTAATGAAATTGCTCAAGTTGTTGTTTGGCTCTGCCTGCAGAAAGGAACAATGGTCACAGAAGAAATAGTATTGCGGCCAATTCTTGGAGATTTATAAATGGAAAAACATACTTTATCAATTGTTACAGGTGCAAGTCGTGGAATTGGAAAAGCTATTGCAATTCGGTTAGCAAAAGAAGGTCACACTTTGATGCTTTTTGGAAGAGACCATGCTGCCTTAGAAGACGTAAGAAAGATTGTTTCATCTTTGGGAATTGAATCTCAAATGTTCATTGGTGATTTAACAGATAAAAATTTTATTGATAATTCAGTAAATAATATTATTGACGATTATGGTAAAATTGATAATCTAATAAATAATGCTGGAATTGGAATTCTTAATAAGTTTGTTGAATCTTCAATAGATGAATTCAAGAAGCAAATGGATGTTAATTTATTCGCAGTGTATAATTTTACTAAAGCGGTAGTTAATAATATGATTGAACATCGAGGTGGAACAATAATAAATATTTCTTCATTAGCTGGCAAAAATTCATTTGTTGGGGGAACAATGTACTCGGCTACTAAACATGCACTAATGGGTTTTACAAGATCATTAATGTTAGAACTTAGGGAATACAATATCCGTGTTATTGCCATTTGCCCGGGATCTGTCAATACAGATTTTAACCCTAAAAGAGAGAAAGTTCCTAACTCAGGAAAGATTTTACTTGCAGAAGATGTTGCTGAAACAGTAGCTATGGCAATTAAACTGCCAATTAGTGCAATGGCTAGTGAAATTGATTTGAGACCAACAAATCCTAAATAACACGAAGCGAAGGAGAAATACCTTCGCTTCAACTAAAAAGCTTAAATCTCATCATCCTCAATTTCAATCTGAATATCTTTTTCAATTTCATCCAGATTTGGCGGACATGGCATTATTTTGTGAACTCTTTCTTTAAGGATTTTTAACTTGTCATCCAATCCATCCATGTTGAAATTGAAAATAAAATCATGCTCAAATTCATTGAAAAATGATTTTTTCTGTTTTTCATCTAAAAGGGAATATTTGTCCATTTTAAATTTTGCTTTTTCCATTCTGATCTTATTTTCAGCCGCAATGATTTTCTCTTCAACAGCCAAATAATCATTTCTGTTTACATTTCCTTTTTTTATCAACTCACGTTTTGTGAGTTTACTTTTCTCAAGTTCTGCTCGGAGATCAATCATTCTTTTTTCATGCTGAAGTTCAAGATCATCGAATTGTTTTTTTTGTTCTTCCGAAAGATTTAGATCGTCTTTAGTTTCCCAACTAAAATGATCGCCTTTTTTAAATTTGAACACTTTTTTTTCTTGAGCTTGTAAAAATGATGCTGTAAAAACCAACAGACTGAGAATTGATACGAAAAAAAGTTTGGACTTTGACATTAGTGCTCCTTTCGATTTTTATTAATCAGACGATTAAGAAGACCTTAAGTTCCATTTAAAAAAGAAGCCGAGCGAACCCGGCTTTTAATTTCAACTATAAATAGATTAATCTATCTCCTTTTACGGTGAAATCTGGGTTTATTAAAACAGCAACCTTCTTTATTTCTACCTTTAAACTGAGTCAAATCTGCAAATATTTTTCTCTGTTCTGCATCCATCAACTCAAGTATATCCATCTTGTGATTTGCCGATGCCAACTGGATTTCTTCTCTAATCTTGATCATTTTACGTTGTGCCTCGATATACTCATTTCGAGTAAAGTCATTTTTTCTAGTTATTTCCTTAAGTTCAATCCGAGATTTTTCGAGTTTAGCTCTTAAATCCACCATAACTTTTTGATGACTAGTTTGAAGATTAGAAATTTGAGTTTTCTGAGCATCCGTCAACTTCAATTTTTCTGCTGCTCTATTCAAATTCAAACCATCTCTAAACTGAGCAAATCCAATTGAAGCAGCGATAAATAAGATTATTACTAACTGCAAAAAATTTCTTGATAAATTGTACATTTTTCCTCCAGGTGATATTAGATATTTAGTTTTCATAAATTGGACACTAAGAAATGGAATAAGTTTAAAACATCTAATTTAAACCTTCAGTATGTTACACATGTCCAATTGATTGATTGTAAACATATTAATGAAAGAAGAAATACCAGATCATGATTTAGTAAGAAATTTCCTAAATGGAGATGAACCTTCATTCAATAAAATTATTAATAGATACAAACATAAAATTTATTGGCAGGCGAGAAGAATGACTGGAAATCATTTGGATGCGGATGAGGTGGTTCAAGAAGTATTAATCGTTCTTTATAACAAACTTAAGGATTTTCAATTCCAATCTTCACTTTATACATGGATTTATAGGATTGTATCAACGAGAAGTATTAATTTTTTGAGGAAGAGAACTTTACGAAAGATACTGTCTTTCGATGACCAATCTGAGGACTTAATAATAAGTGAGCCGGACATCATAAATGATTTGGAACAACGTGAAGAAATGAAAAAAATTGACAAATTATTACAAAAACTTCCGGTCAGACAGAGGGAAATTTTTATTTTAAGAAACTATGAAGAACTATCCTATGAGGAGATATCACAAATAACAGGGAAAAGTGTTGGTGGTTTGAAAGCCAATTATTTTCACGCAACTAATAAAATGTTAGAACTATTAAAAAATGAAAATTGATAACCGAATAATTCTCTATTTTGATAATCAGTTGAACGAAATAGAGAAAAAAGAATTTGAAAAAGAGCTTAGTAATTCAGACCTACTTTTGAGGCAAGTTGAATTTTATAAGCAAAGTATGCAGTTCCTAAAATTGAATGTTAGTGAAAATATTGATGAAAATTACTTTATTAATTTGATCCCAAGATTTCGATCCAAACAGAACAAGAAAAAGTTTACAATCCTTAGCAAAAATGCTATCACAATAAACATAGCAGCATCCATTGTTCTAACACTTATTTTCTTGTTCAGCCTGTTAAAAATAGATAGAACTGATAAAATATCAGATCTTATTTCAACATTAAACTCAAATGAATCAATTGACTTATATGACTATTACATTGTTAATTCTGATCATTTGACCAATTCTTTTGCTAATTCGGATGATTCGCTTCTTACCGATGTATTATATACTGAGTTTGATTTACATGAAACGGATATTGTGACATTTATTGAAGATAATGGTATTGAAATGGAAAACATGTTAAGTGATATTGAACCTGAGGAAATGATTTCTCTTATAGAGGGATTAAATGCTACTAAAACATTTTAGGAGATTTAAAATGAAGACATTAACATACATGTTCACTTTTTTATGTTTTAGCTCAATTCTTTTTTCGCAAGTGCACACTAAGATGAAGGCGCTACAAAAAATGGAGGAACTAAAAAAACTAAAATTGATAGAAATTCTTGAAATGGATGAAGAAACTTCAATAAAGTTTTTTACAAAACGGGCTGAACATCTAAAGAAAATTGAAAATTTGAATAAAACGGGCAAGTTGAAAATACAAGAGATTGAAGAATTGATTGAAGAGAAGAATGATGTAACTTTAACTAAGGCAATAGAAGAGTATTTTAATGTTCAGGAAAACATATCAAAAGAGAAGCAGAATTTTTACTCATTAATCAGCGGTATACTTAAACCACATCAAATGGCAAAGTTTATTGTCTTTGAGGATAGGTTCCGCAGTGAAATAAGTGGACTACTCTTTAGAGAACGTAACAAGAGACAGAGAAACAACTAAAAATTTGTTGTTATTATTTTAATGTGAACAAGTTGTTTTTCTTAGCCTTCCGTTATATTTTTGGTTTAAATTTTTGCGGAAGTGGTGAAATTGGTATACACGCTACTTTGAGGGGGTAGTGCCGTAACTGGCTTGCGGGTTCGAGTCCCGCCTTCCGCACCAAGTTGACACCATTTACCCGCCTAATTGATTACCCCATTTTTCTAGAGATTAAACTTTTGTTGCTTTTAAGTCTGCTTATCGTATTCATTTAACAAATATCTTTAAGTGAATTTCTATATTTTATTAAATCACTTGATTTTAACAATGGTATAAATTTATATTTACACATATGATGTTATCAAATTAAAGAACTAAGTTCACAAAAAAGTGAATAATTGTAAGATTTAGGTTGCACAATAAAAGGTTTAAATGCATTTACTGCTGAGTATTTCCTATAGTTTTTTGATTTCTGTGATCGCATTCAGGTTAAAATTTCTCAGTTTCAGAGGGAGCCTTGCTGCATTCTTTTTTGGAGCCATAATTTACTTTGTGGGTGGTTTAAAGTGGTCTGTACCAATATTATTTTTTTTCTTTTTATCTAGTTTTGTCACCCACCTTAGGAGAAAAATATATACAAACTCCACTGTTTTACTTTTCGAATCTGAAAGAAGAAATGGAAATCAAGTATTAGCTAATGGAGTTTTCCCAATTTTATTGATCCTGGCTTATAACTTTTATCACAAAGAACTTTTATATCTCTGCTACGTCTCAGCTATTGCAGGGGTATTCGCAGACACAATGGCTACGGAGATTGGTTCGCTATCAAAATTCAAAACATATGATATCGTTAATTTGAAACAAGTTGTTCCAGGAACTTCAGGTGGTATATCTATTTATGGTATTTTGGGAGGATTATTAGCTTCAGTACTTTTAGCTTTAATCGTTTCACCTTGGTTAAGCAACGAAAAATATTTTATCATTGTGATTGTGAGTGGTTTTTTTGCAAATCTGGTTGATAGTATTTTGGGCTCAACTCTCCAAGCAAAATACAAATGTGTAGTGTGTTTGCAATACACCGAAAAAAATCTTCATTGTAATCAAAATGCCAAACACGTAAAAGGACTAAAATATCTTAACAACGATGGTGTTAATTTGATAACCAGTGTTACTGGTGCATTCATTCCCGCACTAATTACCAATTAATTTTTTATGAGACAATTATTATTCTTCATTAGCCTAATTTTATTCTCAGCTGGGTATTCCTTTCCACAATCATCAACTGAATTATTCTCCTCTGGTATGAATTCATATACAAGTATGGACTATGTAGAGGCAATCGTCTATTTTGAAAAATTTTTTGAGAAGCATAGTGAAATAGATGAAATAAATTCAACTGCAAAATATTATTGTGCGGAATCGTATTATAAGTTGGGCGAAAGTCAAGCAGCGATAGAACGATACGAATTTCTTTGCAATAATTTTAGGTGGTCAGCCTTTCGAGACGCTGCACTCTACAAACTTGGCTTGTTATATTTAGAAGTTGGGAAGTTTGACAAATCTCGAAGTCGGTTTAATATCTTAATTAATGATTACCCAAAAAGCGAATACGCAAATGAAGCACTATATTGGATTGGAGAAACATATCTTCAAGAGGATAAATCTGATGAAGCTGTTAATGTTTTAGAAGAAGCTATAATTCAAAAGCAAAGTAACAAATATCTTGATTATTCAATTTATTCTTTAGCTTACGTTTTTGAGAAGAAAAGTGATTACAAAAAGGCTGTTTACTATTATGACCAAATATTGTCCTTTCATAAAACCAGTAGTTTTGCCCCAATCTCACAATTTCGTATTGGTTATTGCTATTTCAAATTGAAGGAATATCATTCAGCTATTATTGAATTGAAGAACCCAATCCTCCAATCACTTGAGTCAAAAATCCTATCTGAAGTAAAGTACATCTTAGCAAGTTCGTATTATAAACTCGGCGAATTTCTAGAAGCTGAAAATCTCTTTCGTGAGTTTATACTTGAATATCCGGATGCAGATTTGATAAGAGATGCTAAGTATGGTTTGGGATGGACTTTATTTCAACAGGAAAAATTTAATGATGCTTTTGAAATATTTAATGCTCTTTCTATGGAAAGTGACAGCATTGGTATATATTCGTTCTATTGGAAAGCTGAATCAAAAAGATATGCTCATAGGGAACAAGAAGCCGCAGCCATTTTCAACGATTTCTTAAAAACTTACCCAAATTCCAGTTTAATTAATGAAGCAAAGTTAAAAATTGGTGGAATTTATTTTGCAAGTAATAAAATAAATGACTCAGAAAACCTTTTAGAAGAATTAAAACACTCTGAAAATAAACTGACACAAGCAAAAGCTCTTGTAATACTAGGTGAGTTAAATCTTAAAAATCAGAAATATGATGAAGCGAAGAGAAATTTTTATTCCGCTTATAATCTAATCGAATATTTATCAAGTACTCGTTCTGCTGCAATGTTAGGACTGGGAATAAGTCTGTTTCATTTAAAGCAGTACAACGAATCGATAAAAATCCTAATTGACCTTGAAAAGGAGGATAACAATTACGCATCGGATAAAGTAAATTATTACATCGCCGAGAATTATTATGCCAAAGGTAATTTCAGTGATGCAATAAAGAGATACAACAAAGTAAACAAATCTAATAGAACATTAGCAAATCTTAGTATATACGGGAAAGCATATTCATACTTTAATTTAAAAGATTATGAGAATGCAGTAATTGCTTTTAGTGAATTTATTAATCAAAATTATACTGACGATAAAGCATCTGATGCAAAATTAAGACTTGCCGATAGTCACTATGGAAATAAGAATTATAAAGCGGCAAGTAAAATTTATAAAGAAATATTCCTCTCTGGTGGTGATGTAGCAAAAAATCCTTATGTACAATACCAATACGCACAAGCACTTTACAAGGGAGGCAATTCATCTGAAGCCATAAGTCAATTTAGAATTTTGCAAAGTACATTCCCAGAATCAGAGTATGCTGATAAATCTATGTTCATAATTGGCTGGATTTTTTTTCAGAATGGCAGCTATTCTGAAGCAATTAACAGCTACAGAGCTTTAATGAATATGTATCCAAATTCAGAATTAAATCCAATAGCTTATTGTTCAATTGGCGATGCATTTTTCAATCAAAGTAAATATGATTCTGCAATAGTTAATTACCAAAAAGTGCTCAAACTTTATCCGAACTCAGATAATGTTTTTGATGCAGTGAACGGAATGCTCTACAGCCATCTGGCACAGAATCGAGATAAGGATGCAATTGAATTAGTGGATAATTTTGTATTAAAGAATCCTAATCGTTCATTTTCAGATGAACTCTTTTTCAAAAAAGCAGAAATCTATTATAATCAATCAGCATATGAAGAAGCTAAATCCAGCTATTCTGATTTTATCACAAGGTTTCCTAGGAGTGAATTAATACCATCTGCCCATTATTGGATAGGTAAATGTGCACAAAGTTTAGGGAAACTAGAAGATGCGGTAATTAGTTTTAACAATGTAATAGACAATTTCCCGCAAAGTGACCTAGCTTCGGCTGCTGTTATTGAAATAGGCAATATTTATAATCATCAAAAACAGTTTGATTTAGCAATAGCAAATCTTGAAAAAGGTAGTGCGAAACTTAAAAACTCACCGCAATTAGCTGAAATCCTTTTTATAAAAGCAACTTCCTATGCAAATAAAGGTGAAATAGAGAAAGCCTATCAAACCTTTGATGAAATTGTACAATATCATGGGGAATCCATTTTTGCAGACAAATCAAAATTTGAAATTGGTTTAATTGAATATTCCGCAAAACGATATGACAATGCTGTGCTGTATTTAAGTAGTATTTCTCAATCCAGAACTGATGAAATTGGAGCTAAAGCTCAATACTATTTAGGTATGACATTGTTTGAGCAATCAAAAACTACAGAAGCTATTTCAGCATTTGTCAGAACTCGAACTGTTTATCAGCAATATATCGAGTGGGTATCCCGTTCTACTTTAATGCTTGGGGACTGTTATAAGAAATTAAAAGACACTGATAAGGCAAAGCAATTTTACCAGGAGGTTTTAGCCAAACATCGCAGTGATGAGCTTGGCAAAACTGCACAGAAAAAATTAAGGGAATTAGAATGAAAATCCTTTTAGTAATTATTATCATTGTAATTGAATCACTATTTCTTTGTGCCCAAGAAAACAAAGATGAGAATCCAAATGTTGAATTACCGGATTTTGTAATCACAGGAACTGACATTTCATCTATACAAAAAAGTAAAAAAATTGAGCATGGATTTATTCCTTTGTTAGATGATAATTTTTTCATGCCTTCTTACTCACCAGATGAACTGCAAGTGCGTGAGCTTTCTGAACCAAAACTGAACTTATTCGGCAGAATCGATTCCTCAGAATATTTTTTAGGAAAAATTTCTGCAAAAGCTGGCAATATTAATCTACCCTCCACTAATTTGAGTTTGTCCAGTCCATTCGAAAATGGGATGTTTCAATTATTGTTAGTTGGTGAAAACAAAAGAGCATACATAGATAACAGCGAACAATACAGAATTAATGGAGGTGTAAATCTTTTTTATCAATCGCAAAATGAATCACCAATCCTTAACGGCACTAAGTTTCAATTACATGCTGATTACGGCAGAACTTCATACAAGCTTTTTGCTGCTAATGATCCTTTTATTAAGAGAAGCTTGAACAAAGGTAATCTTTCACTCAGAATCGAAAATCTTCTGGAAGAAAATGTCAATTATTTATTTGGTTTGAATGATGAAATTCATTCATTGCAAGATAATGTTTACTCTGAAAATTTATTGTCCCTAAATTCTATGCTTAGGTTTATACCGTCTGATTTTAGTTTTGGCATCAATTCAAATTATGTGATCCAATTTTTGAAGAATGATATTATAACGAAAAGCACTTCAGATTTTTTATTTATAAAACCTTTTGTAGGCTACAGATTAAATAACAATCTAAAATTTTCACTTGGTATAAACTATTTTAATAGTCAGAATAATGATAAGATATATCCATACCTTTTTGTAGGATACATGATAAATAGCAGACTATCAGTTTTTGGAGAATACTCTCCTGAAGTCATTTTTGAAACGAATGGGCATGCCGTTGATAGAAATCCTTATTTCTACATTCAAAATTTTGTTAACCATGTATATGAGAAAAAGAATTCTATGCATGTCTCGGCAAAGTATGAATTTGAAACGTACTATGAAATAAATGGCGGATTAAAATATTATTCTTCTGATTCAAATCCTTATTTTGAAAGTTCAGCTCTTGCTGGCAGATTTAATATTAAAAAAACAAGAGTGTCTAGTTACTCCGGATATGTTAATCTGCTTTTTCATTCAGGTCCTTACGGATATTTTTATGGAACTATCGAATTGAATGAGACAAAAATGGGAAATGGCAATATTTTACCTTACCATCCTGTATTTGTCTCCTATCTTACTTATGGATACAAATTCGATATTGGATTAAATTCTGAGTTAACCTTGAATTATAGTTCTAAACAATTTACAGACATATTGAACAAAAACTATCTAAATCCTTTTGTAGATTTGTCATTGGATTTATCTTATACAATTTCAAAAGGCTTTCAATTAACATTAGAACTAAACAACTTGCTTAACAGAAAAAATTATCGATGGTTGAATTATCAAGAACCACAGCTTGATTTATCAGCTGGTTTAATTTATAGATGGTAAAATAATTTTATAAAAATGACCACATCTAAAAAATTATTAGTATCGTTTGCAGAAACATTAGGAATTCCTGAATCGGCAAGTAGAATTGCATTAGAGATGTTTGCTAATTCCATTTTACGTAATTCGGGATTTGGCGACCAAGTTGAGGTTGCTTCACTTGGTTTTTTCTCAGTAAGGCAAATGAAGTCATTGATTGAGGCAGATAACAGCTTGGTAAATGTTTTACTTTTTTCTGAGAAAAAAATTTCCAGCGAGAATAATGATGTTTTAATGTTTTTCCTGCCGAATGATCCTAACAGAAGTATTTCGAGTATTGACTCATATTTAGATTTAAGTTTCGATAAACCAATTATTAATCCAGTTAAACCAGATGAGCACGATTTTGTTTTTTGCTTAAATACCAATGAATTGAAAGCTCTAATTGAATCAAAAGTTGAAAAGCTATTCTCAGATTCGATTGTCCACAAACATTTGAATGAGAATGAGAAAGAATATTCAATCTTACAAAAATCAAATGAAGTTGAAGACAAAGAGGAAAAAATACCAGAGAAGTTGTTAGAAGATCAGAGTTTACTCCGAGCCGATGAAAAAGATTTAGCTAAAATATTTGAAAGTGAGACAAAAAGTGAAAACCCAGAGTTTGTTTCCTCAGATGATGACATTTTGGATTCTGATGATTTTGAAAAAGATGAAAAACCAAAACGCATATTTGATGATACCTTATTAGAGAATGAATCAGATTCGGATTATGAGAATGTGGAATTGAGGGAAAAGTATGCTTCTATTGGAGAACAAAATCAGAATATTAGTGTTTCTCCAAGTAAGCACACATTCCAAAATGATATTGATGAAGATTTTATTGGTGAAAAACCCAAAAGCAGTTTAGCAAAAAAAATACTTTTGATCTCAGCTTTATTATTACTTGTTGGAATTTCTGCAGCTATTTATTTCAACATTCAATATATACAAAACTATATTAGCAAATATTATCCTGCAAAATCCGATGAAGTTCCAGATAAACGCACAGTTGTAACAAATACAATTGAACGTACTTCGGAGTTAATAATGCCGCAGCCAATTTTAGCAAATGATTCTATGCTAATTCAACCAAATGATTCACTAATTATCAGTCCATTAGTATATGGCAATAAATCTGATTCACTTACTGAGAATGATACTAAAACTAAAATAAATGAAATTATAGTTTCAAATAATCCAACTGAAGTAGTTAAGGTTGGAGATAATATTTATAAAAAGGGAAATGAATATTATGTGCAGGTTTCATCATGGCGTTCAAGAGCAAAAGCAGAAGCAGAAATGAATAAACTTAAATACAGAGGGTACAAAACTAATCTAGAAATATTTTCTTCTAGAGAACTTGGCACTGTGTTTAGAGTGCAAGTTACTGGATTTAAGACAGTTCGAGAAGCAAATAATTTTTTAAATACGAATAAATAATGAGAGGAATATTTTTACTATGAATTTATTTTCTATGTTCCTTAAAGGTGGTGTAATCATGTGGCCAATTCTATTGTGCTCTATTTTAGGTTTGGCCGTTGTTGTTGACCGTTATGTCGTAATCAGAAAGGCAAGGATTAATGTACCGGCATTTATGGTTCGTATAAGAGGATTCATCAAGAAGAAAGACATTTCGGGAGCAATCAGCTATTGTATGGAGGAAAAATCGCCCATTGCGAATGTTGTAAGAAAAGGACTAAAGAAATATAAACTTGGTCATGAAAGGGTTAAGGAGTCAATAGAAAATGCCGGTAACCAAGAAATTGGTAAACTTGAAAAAGGCCTTACAATACTTGCTTCGGTAGCAGGCATCGCACCTTTATTAGGTTTTTTAGGTACAGTAACCGGGATGATTTCAGCTTTTATGACAATACAGGATTTGCAGGGAACTGCCAGCCCAAGCGATTTAGCTGGTGGAATTTGGGAAGCTCTTATTACCACCGCATTCGGATTGTTTGTTGGAATTCCAGCCCTAGCTCTTTATAATTATTTTTTAAGTGCTGTTAAAAAACTAGTGGGAGAAATTGAGATGGTTGCTAATGATGTTGTGGATGTTATCCAAGATACTTCCGGAATAACTGATACTGATGAAGAGATAGAAATAGATATTTAGGTGCAAAATGAAATTCAAAATGTCCAATGAACCCTTAAGTATTTTTGCTTATTCCTCTTTAACCGATATAGTAATGCTGCTCCTAATTTTTTTCTTGCTCACATCTCAGTTTGTAATACAAACTGGTGTTAAAGTTAAACTGCCCGGTTCAAAAACAAATGAACAATCTGTACCATCAAAATTAGTAGTTACAATTGCCCCAGGAGGTACAGTATTTGTTCTGAATGAAGAGATCGGCATGAATCAGTTGACTGCAAAACTTGAGTCAATTAAAAAGAACATTACAGATGAAAATTTGATTATCAACGCAGACAAGACAGTGACAATAGATATAATTATAAAAGTGATAGATGCTGCTAAGTCAGCCGGTATAGATAAGTTTACATTACAAACTGAACGAGAGATGCTCTAGATATAATTATGACTTATAGTGTAATTCGAAATATTTCTTATTCGTTTTCAGTTGTATTCCATATACTCCTGCTTTTGTTGTTTCTTTTAATATCTATAAACATAGATTATGCACCTCGCGAGTACGTAGAATTATCATTTGGTAATTCAGGTGGAAATAGTTCAGCTGGTTCTTCTGGAAGTTTAGTTGAAGATATTCAGCGAGAATCAAAATCTCAGGAAAAGAATGAAACAGTTGAAAAAAATGAAATCGTGAAAAAAATTGATCTGCCTAAGGCTAAGAACACGGACGAGAAAAATGTCATCAAACCAGTGGAAAAGAATAAAGAGAAGGAATCCATAACAACTGCACAGAATACAAAACAAGCAATTTCTGAAGTTTCAAGCACGGGACAAGGGAATAATACGCAAGGAGAAGGTGGTTTTGGTTTTGATATTGATTGGGGAGGCAAAGGGAAGAGACAGATTTGGAGTTATCCACTGCCAAAATATCCCTCCGGTGTTTATAAAGAAATTGATATAAAAATTATGTTTACAATAAAACCTGATGGATCTGTAGGATCTACGAGATTACTAACTAAAGCAGATACCAAACTTGAAAATGCAGCACTAAACTCGCTGCGGCAATGGAGATTCGAACCGCTTTCAACCTCCCAAAAACAAATAGACCAAACGGCTGTTATTGTTTTTCCTTACCGCCTTGATTGATCTTTGCCGGCTTATAGTAAAGGCGGTAAAAAAAATACTCCCCGACAGTTAAAAGAGTTAATGCAAAAGTATCTCTATCAAAATGTAACCCAAATCCTTTTGGTTCCATTAAGAATTTGGCTACAACACTAGTAATTGACCAGCCAACTGCAAACAAAATAGCAATTAGCCCAACATTAAGAAACGCAGCAGAGAGTTTTTCTTCCTGCCACTTAATCGTAAAGATAACTAGAGAAAAGATTAAATGAATAAAAAATATAGTTGAAATAATCATAATGTTAAATTTTACTTGTCCGAATTCAAGTTTCTTCTATTAATGAATGCCATACCAAGCAAACCGCCAATCAATCCGAAAATCACAGAAGTGATTGATGTAGCCGCGAAAAAATAAATTGTATAAATCAAAGAAAATCCATTTGTGCGAATTTCTTTTGCCATATTCTTGTACATTTGAAAAACTTGATCCAGTAGAATCTGTGGAGCAAATGATTTAAACATAGCCTCTACTTGAGGAAGCGATTTAACGAATTCATTAGTGTGGAATATTCCTGTAAATAAAATTTCTAATGCGGTCGAAAATACGGCTGAAAAAATTCCAGTCATCAAACCAAAAAACAATCCATCCTTAACCGAAATTTTCTCGTTATTGTTATTTGCTTTTTGAAAAAGAAACAGTGAAAAACCAGCGGCAAAAGGAATAATTAAACAACAACCAATTTCCTTTAAACCTGGCACTATTGTTAAAACCGAAGCTGTAAAGCCGCAAACTAATGGAGAAATGTATTTACTTTTCATTTTTATTTAATAAGTTGAAAAATTTAAACTCATTTTCTAAAAAAAGAATAATTGTTAATCCAAAGAATAATCCAGATGCAATCGCAATAATCTTGGAATAATCATAAAAACCAAAATTTACTGCCACAACATCAGAAAGCACAACAATTGATGAAATCCAGACAAACTTGAGCAAATTATTTTTTATTCTTATAAAAAATGAAGAGATGATTCCAAACAATACACCAAAGTAAATTCCCGCACATCTTGAACAGACAAGAATTTCTTCATTAAAAAGTGCTATAGTTTTAGCTTGCTGTTGGTGGCAAACCGTTGAATACATTTGATTTATGAAAGGTTTTACTATTTCATAGCTATTTATTCGTTGAAGCATAACAGGCGATAACATACCGAAGCACCAAATAATTACTAATACAAGAAAAATAAGGTTAAACTTTTGATAATGCATAATTAGTAACTGTTTTCGGAACCTTTTCTAAAAACCAAAATACTTTTTGTAGTAAGTATATAAAGTTTATTGTTAAACATTTTACAATCGATGATATTAGAAATTTTATCTATCCCTATTAAGTTTAACTTCTGCAAAAATATTTCTCCATCTATCAACCATCCATGATATACTTCATTGTTGGTAACTAAAACCATATTGCTGCCCTCAACATTAAAGGATGAGAATTTTTTACCTAGTTGTATAATATCCTTACCATTACCAAACTGATCGAACATAATAATGGATGAATCTTCGAGGACAAGGATGGAATTATCACTACTGATTGCTAATTTTTTTGGATTTTTAAGCGAGTGGATTCCGGCATCAAAACCACCAAAATTTAGTACAAATTTACCAAATAAATCGAATTTTAGTACCCTTATATTTTCCGAATCTAACACATATAAATCTCCCATCGAAGAAAGTGCACAGCTTATTG
Source organism: Ignavibacteriaceae bacterium (assembly GCA_013388515.1). Lineage (GTDB taxonomy): Bacteria > Bacteroidota > Ignavibacteria > Ignavibacteriales > Ignavibacteriaceae > XYD12-FULL-36-8. The sequence goes on from JACAFC010000214.1 coordinate 14,702, forward strand.
GATATCCAAATCTTTCATCGGGAATGGCATTATCACGAGAATATAATTCAGAGATAAAATTTAAATCTTTATCGAATGCTTTTACACGATGATTTTGCTTGTCACAGATAAGTACATTTAATGATGTAGCATAAATATCAGTTGGTGTATCAAATGTTGACTCACCCCAACCATAGCCGCCAACTTCTTTTATTTTATTTCCTAATGTATCAAGTTTAATTAAAGAGTTATCTTCATCATCTGCGAGATAAATATACCCTGGTGAGTTTATGTAAAAAGCAGTTGATGATTTGAAGTCCCCAAACTCATACTCAAAGATATATGATTGGGGATACAACTGAGATGCTGCACAAAGACATACGACAAATAACAGAAAATTTAAAGCTTTCACAGTTCAAGATTAATATAAATTTCTTACTAAAGATAATGATAAAGTTAAGACTTATTCAAAACAATTATTTTGAAAAGAGTATGTTCATCCCTAATTTTGCATCGTTTCAATTATAAAATAATAGATAGATTTTGCCCCGTGGTGTAATTGGCAACACGTCTGACTCTGGATCAGAAAAGTTCAGGTTCGACCCCTGACGGGGCAGCGAGTTTAATGGCGCGTTCGTCTAGCGGTTTAGGACACCGCCCTCTCAAGGCGGGGATCACGGGTTCGAATCCCGTACGCGCTACAGACTATAAATCACTAATTCCAAATCTCAAATTCCAAATAATATTTTATTATTTTTTCGTTGTTGATATTCATGAAGCGCTTCGAAAAGCATATATTCATTTGCGAAAATAAAAGGCCACCCGATAATCCGAAAGGCTGCTGTTTTGATAAAGGAGGTTCAGCCATCCGTGAGGAATTCAAAAAAAGAATTGCGGAGCTTGGATTAAAATCAACAATTCGTGCAAGTTCATCCGGATGTCTTGATGCCTGTGAATTTGGTGCCTCTGTTGTTGTTTATCCCGAACAAATTTGGTATGGAGGAGTAAAAGTTGAAGATGTTGAAGAGATCATTCAAAGTCACCTAATAAAAAATGAACCGGTAAAAAGGTTAATGATTACTCATCCGAACTTTAATAAAGATGCAAAACTCTGAACGGGAACGTGCAGCAAAAATATTCTCGCTTCTAAAAAAGCAATATCCCAACGCAAAAATTGCTTTAGAATCTAATAATCCATTCCAACTATTAATCGCTACTATATTATCTGCTCAGTGTACAGATGATCGAGTAAATCTTGTTACCAAAACATTATTTAAAAAGTATAAAAAACCTAAAGATTTTATTTCTGTAGATGCCGTTGAGTTAGAAAAAGATATTTTTTCCACCGGCTTTTACAAACAGAAGGCAAAAAGTATTAAAGAATGCTGCCAAAAAATGATCTCAGATCATTCGGGCGAAGTACCACAAGATTTCGATGCTTTAGTTAGTCTGCCAGGGGTGGGAAGGAAAACTGCGTCGGTAATTATGGGTAATGCCTTCGGGGTTCCTGCAATAGCAGTTGATACGCATGTTAAGCGTTTGTCTAATTTATTGGGTTTTATCAAATCAGATGACCCAGAAAAAATAGAAAAACGTTTGAAAGAATTATTGCCGGAAAAAGACTGGATTATATCCGGTCATTTGTTAATGTCTCACGGAAGAAAAATTTGTGTTGCCCGAAGACCGAAATGTGAAGAATGTTTATTGGGGGATTATTGTCCAAGTTTTGGAATTCACGATTCAAAGAACGATGTTTCAAAAGTCAAAACTAAAAAGCCAAAAAATAAAAATTAAGTGAACTTATTCATGAGGGATATAGAACTTAATCGTGACGAATGCGAAATCATCTTGAAAGAATATACAAAGAGTGATAGTTTACTAAAGCATGCTTTTGCTGTTGAATCTTGCGTAAGAGCATATGCAAGAAAATTTAATGAAGATGAACGGTTTTGGGGAAATGTGGCTCTCCTTCATGATTTTGATTATGAAAAATTTCCAACTGCTGAAGAACATCCATTCAAGGGTTCTGAGATTCTTAAAGAAAAAGGCTTTAGTGAAGAATTTAGAACTGCTATTCTTTCACATGCTGATTACGCAAATGTTCCAAGAGAAACTTTGCTTCAAAAGGTACTGTTTGCTTGCGATGAGTTAGCCGGCTTTATTACTGCGGTAACATATGTTCGTCCAAGCAGATCAATCGATGAGGTGGAAGTTAATTCTGTGAGGAAAAAAATGAAGGACAAAGCATTTGCAAAGAATGTAAGCAGGGATGACATTGTACGCGGTGCTGAAAATTTGGGTATACCTCTCGATGAACACATCAAATTTTGCATAAATGCAATGAAAGAAAATAAAGCTTTACTCGGTCTTTGATCGATAAGTTTTGATTTGGGATGGTAAATGTAAGATTATTAAGTAATAATCTAATATTCTATATCTCAAATTTGAATAAAATTTAAATAATTGACTTGACAATGTTGAATTTTCTTCGCTATTTTCGTTCGAAAAATTGGAGAAGTTTAAGAGATCTTTGCTACAAATACTTGATAGATAATTTCATCATTCATTTATTTTATTATGATAAGCAAAATCTCTTTTTTATTTTTTCTAATTTTTACTTGTTTGCTCTTACCACAAGAAGACATAAAAGTTATCTCCTCAGATAAATCTTCAATTATTATAGAATTCACACCTAAATTCTCAACTTCCAAAGAAGTTATTAATGATGATACATACATAAATGTTAGGTTGATGTATGGTTCTGTTGTTGATTTAACTAAAATTGGTTCACCGGCAATTCCTGAACGGCAGATCCCAATTGGTGTACCCTCGGAACTGGGGACTACTTTTGAAATTCTGTCAACTTCATTTTCCGAAATTGAGGGAAAAATTTTACCCATCTTTTTTCCAAGAAAGCATGGTGATATATCATCAACTAGGATTGAATTAACTGAGGATTACAAAAACTCCGAATTCTCGAATGATGTAATCAGTTTTGGTGAGTTTGCAATTGTTAGGGGAATGCCATTTCAATATTTTAATATCAGACCTGTTGCATTTTCAGCAGCGAGTAATCGGATAAAACTTTTCAATAAAATTATTTTTAGAATTAATTTTAACTCAAAGCAGAATAATACTTCTAACTCATCAGATAATTTTTTAGAAAATATTATACCCAACTTTAAGACTGCTAAAAACTGGATTAATGAAAAACATTCTAATAAATTGGAAAAAATCCAGTTGGATAACAGTGTTCTGGCTTCTGGAAAGTGGATAAGATTTGAAGCAAAAGAGGAAGGAATATATAGGATTAACCGAGCAACACTTGCATCTTTTGGAATTGACCCTAATGCTGTTGATCCTAGAACGATAAAAATATATAACAACGGTGGAAAAGTACTTTCCGAAACTGTTAATTCTTCAAAAATTAATGACTTGGTTGAAAATGCTATAATTGTAACCGGTGAATCGGATGGAAAGTTTGATACCGATGATTACATTTTGTTTTATGGCAGAGGAACAAATTTTTGGGATTATGACAAAAACTCCAAAACAATAAAACGTTATTTTCACCCCTATTCATCTTCCAACTACTACTGGCTTACATATGGCGGGGCAAATGGAAAACGAATGCAGGAAAAAGTGAGTTTAAATACTTCTGGCAGTTATTTGCAAACATCCACGCCTGCTTTTGGTAATTGGGAAGAAGATAAAATAAATATTGGTAAAACAGGAAGAGTATATCTTGGTGATGATTTTACTCAATCTACATCCTCAAGAACTTATATGACGAACTTAGATGGCCGAATTAATAACACTCCCATTACTTATGATTTTAAATTGGTTAATGCGTCTTCATCAGCAATAATATTTGGTGCCGAGGAGTCTGGAGCACAACTTTTTTCTCAATCATTTAGTGGATTTGGTAATTACGGTTATTCTTATGGAGTACTACACAGTAAATCTTCAGTGTATTCAGGAAATATCTCGGATTCGCGCAGTGTATTAAAAATCAAATTTACTCCAACTTCAGCTACTTCACTGGGGTACCTTGACTATTTTGAAATTAGATATCAGAAAGAATTGAAAGCTTATGATGATTACCTTTTGTTTTTCTCAAAAGATACTTCTTCAATAATTGAATATGATCTTACTAACTTTAAATCTTCGAACATAACAGTGCTCGATGTATCTAACTTTTCAGATGTGAAAATCATTACTAATCCAATAATGCAAAGCGGGGGTGAATTCCGTTTTCAATCTCAAGAAATCTCTGGAGCTGTTTCTAAATACATCGCAATTGAAAGTTCTAATTACAAAACACCATCAAATCCTACAGACGTAATGAATCAAAATGTGCGTGGTTTTTCTGATGGAGCAAAATTTATAATTATCTATCACAAGGATTTAAAGGAACAAGCAGAACGACTTAAAAATTATAGAGAGAATAATTCCAAGCTGAATATGTCCACAGTCCTGGTTGAAGTAAATCAAATTTATAATGAGTTTTCATGCGGGCAGGTAGATGTAACTGCTATTAGAGATTTTATAAAATATGCTTATGATAATTGGAATGTAAAGCCAGAATATGTCCTGTTGTTTGGTGACGGTACTTATGATTCTAAAAATTTAGAAAAAAATGGCGATAACCTTCTGCTGCCTTATGAAACCTTAGAAAGCCTGGATGAAATTTATTCTTACTCTATGGATGACTACTTTGCGCGCGTTGATGGAAATGACTCTAAACTAGATTTAGCAGTTGGAAGGCTTAACGTAAGTTCTAATTCTGAAGCGGAAAAAGTTGTTGATAAAATAATTGATTATGAAAATGCACACGAAAAAGGTATCTGGCGAAATCTTATTACGCTTGTTGCCGATGATAATTTAACAACTACTGGAATTGATGCCGCGCCAAACACTCCGCAATCTGAGGATTTGGCAGAGACCATTCC
>JACAFC010000026.1 GCA_013388515.1 Ignavibacteriaceae bacterium
CATGTTGAGTATTCAACTGCTAAAAGGCACTACGCTCATGTTGATTGCCCAGGACACGCAGATTACGTAAAAAACATGATTACTGGTGCTGCTCAAATGGATGGAGCTATTTTAGTTGTTGCGGCTACTGATGGTCCGATGCCTCAAACAAGAGAGCACATTCTTCTTGCACGCCAAGTTGGTGTACCTAAAATTGTTGTATTCTTAAATAAAGTAGATATGGTGGATGACCCTGAATTAATTGATTTGGTTGAAGAGGAGCTTAGGGATCTTTTAACTTCCTATGAATTCCCAGGTAAAGAAATTCCAATTGTTAGAGGTTCCGCATTAAAAGCCCTTGAAGCTGGAACGAGTAATGCTAATCCAGATGATCCACGATATACATGTATATGGGAACTTATGGATGCTGTGGATAGTTACATCCCAATTCCTCAACGCGATACAGATAAACCATTCCTAATGCCTGTTGAGGATGTTTTCTCAATTACAGGTCGTGGTACCGTTGCTACCGGAAGAGTTGAAAGAGGCCAGGTTAAACTTGCTGAGGAAGTTGAATTAATCGGTCTTGGTGTTCATAAGAAAACAGTTGTTACGGGGGTAGAGATGTTTAGAAAAGAACTCGACTCAGCAATTGCTGGCGACAACGCAGGTATCTTGCTGCGTGGTATTGATAAAAATGAAATCGAAAGAGGAATGGTTCTTGCTAAAACTGGAAGCATTACGCCTCACAAAAAATTTGAAGGAAAAGTTTATATTCTTTCTAAAGAAGAAGGTGGTCGTCATACACCATTCTTTAATGGTTACAGACCTCAGTTCTATTTCAGAACAACCGACGTTACTGGAGTTGCAACATTACCCGAAGGTACTGAAATGGTTATGCCTGGAGATAGTGTTCAACTGAAAGTTGATTTAATTTCTGAAATAGCTATGGAAGAAGGATTAAAGTTCGCTATCCGTGAAGGTGGAAGAACTGTAGGTGCTGGATTCGTTACAAAAATTATTGAGTAATTAATGTTTACAGAACAAAAAAGGAGTTTTACTCCTTTTTTGTTTGTTTAATAAGGAGATCTATAAGTGCCGGGACAAAAAATAAGAATTAAATTGAAATCATACGATCACATTTTGATTGATAAATCAACCGAAAAAATTATCAAGACTGTGAGGAGTACTGGAGCAGTGGTTTCAGGTCCAATTCCGTTACCAACAAGAAAAACGGTTTACACTGTTTTGCGATCTCCGCACGTAGACAAAAAATCACGCGAACAATTTGAGATCAGAGCTCATAAAAGAATAATTGACATTCATAATTCAAACAATAAAACCGTCGACTCTCTTAGTAAATTAGATATTCCGGCGGGTGTTGATATTGAAATTAAGCTTTAAGGAAATGTGGTGCTAAAATGTCCGGTTTATTAGGTCAAAAAATAGGAATGACGAGCGTTTACAACGAACATGGTGATCTTGTTCCAGTAAGTGTTATCAAGGCTGGTCCATGTAAAGTAGTATCGGTTCGAACCAAAGATAAAGATGGCTATTTTGCTTTGCAGTTGGGCTTCGGCGAAAAGAAAGAAAAAAGAACGTCAAAACCAATACTTGGTCAATTTAAGAAGAAAGAATTGAGTCCTTCTTTAGTCTTAAAAGAATTTAAATTTCCTCCAGAATCTGAATTTAAAGTTGGTGACGAATTGAATTTGAGTATGTTCTCCGAAGGCGAGAAAATTAAAGTTAGATCTCGAAGTAAAGGTAAGGGATTTCAGGGTGTTATGAGAAGACATGGATTTGGTGGAGTTGGCGGTACAACTCATGGACAAAGCGATAGATTAAGAGCCCCTGGTTCAATTGGCGCAAGTTCATACCCTTCGCGGGTATTTAAAGGACAAAGGATGGCTGGCCGTAAAGGTTTTGAAAACGTGACAATATCCAATTTGAAAATTCATAAAATAATTCCAGAGCAAAATCTTATTCTCATCCGTGGTGCAGTTCCTGGCGCAATTAATTCAATTGTTGAATTGTTAAAGAGATAATTCCGGTTAGAACATGAAAATTGATATATTAAAAATAGATGGTAATCCCTCAGGCAAACAATGTGATCTTCGAGATGATATTTTTGGTATCGAACCAAATGATCATGTATTGTATTTAAGTGTTAAGTCATATTTAGCCAATCAGAGACAAGGAACACATAAATCAAAAGAACGAGGTGAGGTTAGCGGAGGTGGCAAAAAACCATGGAAGCAAAAAGGTCGCGGTGGTGCACGCGCTGGAACATCTAGATCACCATTATGGGTTGGTGGTGGAACAATTTTCGGTCCAAAGCCTCGAGATTACCGTGAAGATCTTCCCAAGAAAGTTTTAAAATTAGCTAGAAAATCTGCATTAAGTTTGAAAGTAAAAGCTAACCAACTCATGGTTGTTGAGGACTTTAATTTTGAAGCACCTAAAACGAAGGATTTTGCTAAGATGCTTTCCGATCTTAAAATCAAAGGAAAGAAAACTTTGCTTCTCACAAACGGAAATCTAACTACAGTTTTTAAATCTGGTAGAAATATTCCTAAAGTTAAAATATTAGAGGCAGATAAAGCTTCTACTTATGATATAGTAAATAATCAAATTCTGCTTGTACAACAAGGCGGAGTGGAACTGATCAATAAGTCATTCGGCATAAACGAGGCATCCAACTAAGATGAAAGAAATTTTGATTAAACCTCTCATTACAGAGAAAATGACAAATATTACTGCCGACCAAGGCAAGTATGGATTTTTGGTTAATACCGATAGCAATAAAATTGAAATTGCTAAAGCTGTCGAAAAAAAATTCAATGTACATGTATTAAAAGTAAGAACTATTAACCATGCTGGAAAAACTAAAACTCAATTTAGAAAGAGTGGACGGTTTAGCGGAAAAACAGCAAGTTTTAAAAAAGCTATAGTAACCCTTAAAAAAGGTGAAACTATAGAATTATTTGAACAGGTATAGGATTTATACTAAGGTAATTTAATGGCAATTATAAAATTAAAACCGGTTACACCAGGCACACGCTTTAGATCGAATTTTTCTTTCGAGGAAGTAACTAAACAAACACCTGAAAAGTCTTTAACTGTAGCAATAAAAAAATCTGGTGGTAGAAATAATCTCGGACGGGTTACAGCACGTCATCGAGGTGGCGGGCATAAACGCAGATACAGATTAATAGATTTTAAACGTGATAAACATGGTATACCCGCAAAAGTTTTTTCAATTGAATACGACCCAAATCGAACATCAAGAATAGCTCTTTTACATTATGCAGATGGAGAGAAAAGATATATTTTGGCACCGGAAGGATTAAAGGTTGGCTCAACTTTAACATCTGGCTCCGGGAGCGAAATAGTAGTTGGAAATGCATTGCCATTAAAAGAAATGCCTCTAGGCAGTTTTGTACATAATGTAGAATTAAAGCCTGGCAAAGGAGGCCAATTAGGAAGAAGCGCTGGCTCAGCACTTCAGCTATTGGCAAAGGAAGGAAAATTCGCACAACTTAAGATGCCTTCGGGTGAAGTTCGAAGCGTAAAAGTTGAATGTATGGCAACATATGGTATGGTAGGTAATGCAGAACAAGAAAACATTAGTTTAGGTAAAGCTGGTCGGTCACGATGGCTTGGCATTCGTCCTCACGTTCGTGGTGTAGCAATGAACCCGATTGATCATCCAATGGGTGGCGGTGAAGGTAAAACATCTGGTGGTGGTCATCCAGTTTCACCTTGGGGTCAAAAAGCAAAGGGTCTTAAAACCAGAAAGAACAAGAAAGAATCAAATAAATTCATAATAAAGAGACGAAACAAGTAGAGTAATTTATGCCAAGATCGGTTAAAAAAGGTCCATATATAGAATTAAAATTATTTAAAAAAATTGATCAGCTGAACAAGTCCAATCAAAAGAAAATAATAAAAACTTGGTCACGATCATCTACGATTCTGCCAGATTTTGTTGGTCATACAATTGCAATTCATAATGGTAATAAAATGATACCGATTTATATCACGGAAAATATGGTCGGTCATAAATTGGGCGAGTTTGCTCCAACAAGAATATTTAGAGGGCACCCTGGTACAAAAGCAGAAAAATCAACCCAGGTAAAATAAATTTAGAAAATAAAGTTTTAATTATGGAAGCTAGAGCAATTCATAGATACATTGGTTCATCTCCGCGAAAAATGCGTTTACTTATTGATCTCATACGAGGAATGTCGGTTGATAAGGCATTGGAAGTTTTGCATTTTCATCCAAAGCATGCTTCAAAAAGTGCAGAAAAAGTTTTGCGTTCAGCAGTATCAAACCTGATTAATAAGGATGAATCTACTAAAGTGGAAGCATCACATCTTTTTGTTAAAGAAGCTTATGTTAATCAAGGACCAACTATCAAAAGAATAAGCCCTGCTCCTATGGGGCGAGCTTATAGAATTAGAAAAAGATCTTGTCATTTAACCATTGTGGTTGCCACAAAGGAATAATTTAGGAGGATTTTTGGGACAGAAAACTAATCCTGTTGGTTTGAGGGTCGGAGTTATCAGAGGTTGGGATTCCAACTGGTATGAAAATAAATCATATTCACTCAAACTTAAGGAAGACGAAAAATTAAGAGAATATGTAAGAAGCCGATTAAAAAAAGCCGGTATCGCAAGAATTGTGATTGATAGAACTTCTAAAAATGTCATAATCACCATTCACACATCACGGCCTGGGGTTGTGATTGGAAAAAGCGGCAAAGAAATTACTCAACTTGAGCAAGAATTGAAGCAAGTAACAGACAAAGATGTAAAGGTTCAAATTTCGGAGATTAAAAGACCCGAACTTGATGCTTATCTTGTTGCCGAAAATATTGCAAACCAACTGGAAGGGCGTGTATCTTTCAGACGAGCAATGAAAATGGCGATCACTGCAGCTATGAGAATGGGTGCTGAAGGA
>JACAFC010000215.1 GCA_013388515.1 Ignavibacteriaceae bacterium
AAAAAATTCCGAATTGCTTTATCACTTTATTTGTAATGACGATAAAACTGTAATTTTTCAAAAGCCGCTAGGAATGATAATGTAATCTATTTTGTTATTATTTATTTTAACATTTGAAAATAATTTAATAGACTACTTTTTTAAGGACTGCTTTATATGAAAAAATTTTGTTTGCTGCTTTATTGGATGTCTTTGCCATTCCTAATCCAAGCTCAGGCGATTCATCTTGCCGGTTCAAGTGAAGATATTTGCATGAACCCCGTATTTTCACCAGACGGGGAAAAAATTGCATATACAAAAGCTAATTACAAAGGGCTGCTGATATTGGATCTGGTTAGCAATTCAATAAAGCAAATTACTGATGAAGATGCAGCAGGCTTTGCATTCAAGTGGTCTTCAGATTCCAAATCTATTTTATCTCGAGTATCCAAATATGAAAATCAAAAAAGATACAATGCTGTGAAAATATTCGATGTTGAAAATGGAAAGTCTAATCTCCTCACTGAGTATAAAACTATGATGCCATATTTACCAGAATGGGCGAATGGTGATTTGGAAGTGTTCCTTCCGTCAAAGGAGGGTATTGAAGTGTACAATACGGGAAAATCAAAAAATGTAAACAGTACAAAATCGGAAATGCATAGTTATGCTTTACATGATAAAATAATCTTGCATGATTTTACAACTGGAAAGGAACAAATAAGTACACCTATTAAGAATGCCGATATAATCAATCTTACAGCTTCACCAGATGGGAGAAAAGTTGCATTCGAAATAATCGGCGGAAATATGTTTTCGATGAATGCAGATGGCACCGGCTTGATTGATCTTGGCAAAGGAAATAGACCGAAGTGGTCATTTGATGGTAGAAAAATTATTTACATGATTGCAGAGGATGATGGACACACTTTCACTAAATCTGATATATATAGCATAAATCCCGACGGCTTAGAAAAAGTGAACCTTACCAATACGAATGATTTAATCGAAATGAACCCTTGTTTTTCACCAGACGGAAACTCGATTACATATGATGTGTTCAATGACGGCTCAATATATCTCATGAATTTAGAGCAAAGGTAAAAAGTAAAATGAAAAAAATGAAACGCTCATTCTCCGCAGCATTTGTTGTTATTTTTTTAATCATGTTCTCCACCTTAAGTACAAAATCATTTTCACAGCAGGTAACTGGATTGTCTGGCTGGAACATTTATCTTGATCCGGGTCATAGCCGAAAAGAAAATATGGGAGTGTACAATTATTCGGAAGCTGAGAAAAATTTAAGTGTTGCTTTAAATTTAAGACAAATGCTTTTAGACTGGACCGATATAGATACTGTTTACATTTGCAGAACAGATGATATCGCACAAGTTTCTCTGTCTCAAAGAACTGATCAAGCAAATGCTCTTGGTGCTGCTCATTATCATTCAATTCACAGTAATGCAACTAGTGCACCTACAACTACTTCCAATAGCACTTTATTATTATGGGGACAATTAGGAATTGGTGGACCAGAAAAAACACCTAATGGCGGAAAGAAAATGAGCGACATAATGGTTAATCTGCTTACGGCTGGGATGAGAACAAATACAATTGGTTCTATTGGCGATAGAACTTTTTATGGTTCACCGGGAACCGTTCCATACCTTCATGTAAATCGTGAAAGTAACATGGCATCAGAATTAAGCGAGGCTGGATTTCATACTAACCTAATGCAAAATCAGCTTAACATGAATGCTGAATGGAAACGGCTTGAAGCAAAAACTTTTTTCTGGTCAATTCTGAAGTATCACAACATTGCTAGACCATTCGTCGGAACTGTTGCCGGTATTATTAAGGATCTCGAGTCAGGGTTGGCTGTTAATGGAGCCGTGGTTTCATTAAATGGTCAGTCTTATACAACCAATACCTGGCAGTCACTATTTAACCAATATTCATCAGATCCCGAATTATTACGAAACGGTTTTTACTACTTTGAAGATGTACCTTCAGGAAGTTTTCCCATGCAGATTACAGCACCAGGCTATGATCCTCAGGAAATTAATGTTACAATATTAGATACTTTTTTTACCTTCAAAGATGTCAATCTAATTTCAAGCGTACCGCCTACCATTACTTCAACCTATCCAAACGTAAATGACAGCATTTACCTTGGAGTTGAAAGTATTAAAATTGTTTTTTCAAGATCTATGAATAAAACATCGGTTGAGACAAACTTTAATATCATACCGCCTGCAAATGTAAACTTCTCCTGGTCCACCGATAATAAAACACTTAACATAAGCACTTCAAATTTTGAGTTTGATACAAATTACGAGATTACAATTTTGGGCAATGCTCAAGACAAGTATGCACATCTGCTTGATGGCGATAAAAATGGAATCGGCGGTGATTCATTCTCATTTAGTTTTAAAACTAAAGTTAAGGATGTTACAGCACCAACAGCGGCTCAAGTGCATCCTTTAGCCGGTTCAACTAATGTGGAGTTAAAACCTGTTATTAATATTTCTTTTAACGAGCCTTTAAAAACATCAACAATTTCAAGCAGATTCAGGATAATCAGAAATTCAAACCAAAGTAGTGTCGGTGGAACTTTGAGACATTACATTGTAAATGGAAGAAGTGTATTAAATGCATTCTTCACTAATGTTTTGCTCGAGAACGAAACTTATTCAATTATTCTTATGGCGGGTATTGAAGATCTCGCAGGTAATCCGACGGTTCAAGATTTAACATTTCAATTTACTACTGGCAGCTCAAATTATGTATCGCAAATCAGCATAGATAATTTTGATAATGGAATTGATGCCTGGTGGCAGCCCACTGCATCCGGAAGTACAATCGGGGTTATTCCAGACTCAACAAAAATTTCATCTGTTAATTCAGTTATTAATCTCAATACCGGAAGCGTAAAATCCATGATGCTGGAATACAAATACAATTTAAATGAAAGTAACTGGCTTATAAGAGAATTTAGATCTGTCGCTTCGGCTGCATTTAATGCAAATACAATTCTTCAAGCATATGTTTTTGGTGATGGTACATTCAATAAACTCAGATTTGCAATCAAAGAAACAGTTATTAATTCATACGAAGTTAGCCAATGGATTGATATTGATTGGATTGGGTGGAAGCTCGTCTCGTGGAATTTAATGGAAGGCCAAACCGGGACCTGGTTAGGTAATGGAATTTTAGAACCACCGTTTATTTATGATAGTTTTCAGTTTACACATAATCCGGGCAATAAACATTTTGGAACATTATATATTGATGATTTAAGGACTGCTGTTTTTCAACCAACAGATGTTAAGATTGAAGGTGAAAATAAGCCAACTAATTACATTTTAGAACAAAACTATCCCAATCCTTTTAATCCAACAACTAAGATACGCTACAGTATTCCTCCAAATGTTAAAGATGAAAAATCACACACATCTTTAAAGATTTATGATGTTCTTGGACATAATGTTGCAACGTTAATAGATGAATACAAATCCGCAGGTACTTACGAGGTTGAATTTTCTGTGGGACAGACTATTAGTCTGTCCAGCGGCGTATACTATTACC
>JACAFC010000138.1 GCA_013388515.1 Ignavibacteriaceae bacterium
GGCGAGTCATGACTCGCCCGAGATTAATTTAATTTGCAGGGAGTGATCTCCGTTCATTCCGCAGAAAGATATGTTGCCTACTAAGATTAAACTAATATGTTTGGCTATGATAACGAATCGTATGAAAATTTTAACGAGGTAACTGCTTTAAAAGAGGAAAACTGTCGGGCTTTGAGGGCAAAAGTCCGACAGTTTGAGTGTCATCTTGTGGAGGGGTGCTATGCTTAAAACTATTATCTATTTCTCGGGCTAAGAGTAGCAAGCTGCATGCCATATAGTGTGTTTTGTTTTTTTGCTGAATATTAAAGTTTTCAAGAAGAATCGGCTAGTATAAGTAGTTTTTACAGTCGGCAATAACTTTCTACTGGATATTTTACCTGCATTATAACATTATTCTTTTTTTGCTTCGTAAACTAAATTTATTAGCGGTAAAAATGTTCCTGTCTTTGGAAGGATACTGTCGGATACAGAAATATATCCGACAGTAATTGATGCTTTTAAAGGAGAGTTGCTATGCTTTTCACTTCATGAATTATTCTCCAACCTAGATGCCATACAAATTGCTTGTTTTTTTAATACTATTGAGGTTATATTAATTTCAAAATTAGAATAATTAAAGCAACTAAATATTTTGAGACAAATAGTTGATAGAAAATGATAGCTAACAAACCCACCGAAATTGAAGTTGATTTTCAACGTGAAATATTAAAACTTAAGAAAAATTTGAATGCTGTTATCCTTGCTCATTATTATCAGGAATCTGAAATTCAGGATTTAGCCGATTTTGTTGGTGACAGCTTAGAATTAGCAAGACGAGCGAAAACGACAGATGCCGATGTTATAGTTTTTGCGGGCGTTCATTTCATGGCAGAAACTGCTAAGATTCTTAATCCAAATAAACTAGTTCTTTTACCTGATTTAGAGGCAGGTTGTTCTCTAGCTGAAAGCTGTCCTGGAAATTTATTTAAACAATTCAGAGAAAAACATCCGGAACACTTAGCAATAACTTATATTAATTGCACTGCTGAAGTTAAAGCTTTGAGTGATATAATTTGTACTTCCAGCAATGCAGAAAAAATAATAAACCAAATTCCGATTTACCAACCAATATTATTTTCCCCCGATAGGAATTTAGGAAAGTACTTAGCCAAGAAGACCGGAAGAGATATGCTTTTGTGGGATGGTGCTTGTATTGTTCATGAAACATTCAGTGAAAGAAAGATTATCGACCTTAAAACGGAATTTCCAGAAGCAAAACTTATTGCTCACCCGGAATGTGAGGAGGCATTGTTGAAACGTGCAGATTTTATTGGTTCAACAAGTAAACTTTTGAAATTTACCCAAGAAGACTCGGCTTTAAGTTTTATTGTGGCCACAGAGGCAGGTATAATTCATCAAATGAAGAAATCATCACCTCATAAAAATTTTATCCCAGCACCCCCAGATAATAACTGCAGTTGCAATGAATGCCCATTCATGAAACTTAATACACTTGAAAAGTTATACCTTTGCATGAAGAATGGAAAACCCGAAATAACTATGAATGAAGAATTACTGAAGAAAGCACTAATACCTATTGAACGGATGCTGAATATGAGCTAAGATTTCTTTAAAGTAATTTTGAAAGTTGTTCCTTCACCATGAACTGAGCTCTTAACAAAAATCTTTCCTTTGTGATATACTTCTATTATTCTTTTTGATAAACTTAAACCTAAACCCCATCCACGTCTTTTTGTGCTGTAGCCTGGCCGGAAAATATCTTTCCTTCTTTTCAAATCAATTCCTTTGCCATTATCTTTAACTTCTATTTCTATATCTCGCTTTGATGATTTGATGGAAATCTCAATTCTACCTTGTTTATGATCGATTGCATCTAGTGCATTTTTAATTAAGTTCTCTATTACCCATTCAAATAATTCAGCATTTATAAAGGCATTTGCAGGTTTCTCTCCATTTAAAACTATTTCAACACTTTTCCCCGATTGAGGAAGGCGTCGTTCAAAGTATTCTTTAACCTTATGAATTTCATCATAAACGGACAGATTTTTTAACTCGGGTACAGCTCCAATTTTTGAAAACCGATAAGTTATTTTATTTAACTTTTCAACATCATCTGCGATTTCATTTGTAACATCAATAACTCTATCCTTATCTTGATAATGCAGCTTAAGCATTTCTATCCAGCCCATTAAACTTGAAATAGGTGTTCCAAATTGATGGGCAGTTTCTTTTGCCATACCTACCCAAATATTACTTTGTTCACTTTTTTTAATGCTGCTGAATCCAACATATCCAAGTAGAATAAATAATGCTGCAATTAAAATTTGAAGGTATGGATAATACTGTAGTTGAGTAATCAGTCTTGAATTTCCGTAATGAATTTTTTGAAGTACAATGCTGTCAGCGTAAGTTACTAAAATGGGAGAATGCTGCTCATCCATTTCTATGATCTTTTTTTCCAAAAATTCTTTGAGTTGCTTTTGGGTCAAGTTTGAATCAATCTCAATATTTCTAACTACTGATTTATCCATCAAGCTGACATTGTTATCTTTATCTGTAATTAAAAGAGGGAAATCTATTGGTTTGATAATGTTTTCAAACAGAAAGGTAAGATCGGCTCCAGATTCGGTGGAATTGGCAATATACTCAATTCCTTTTGCATATAGTTCAACTATTCTTTTTTCATTTTCCTGAAGTCTAAGAACTAAGTTTTGAGTATATAGAAGAGTTCCTACAGCAATTAGTATTGCAAATACTAATAAAATAATTTTAAAGTTAACCGATGCCGGACCGCCTGACATTTTCATTAGGACAATTCCTTTTCAAATAATTCATGTCAATTTTTCACAATAAATTACTTGATTCAAATTTAAATTTGCGGGCTATAAAACAGTGTTACTAGTTTATAAAAAAGGTTTGATCTCTCTTTGGACCAACTGATACTATTTTGATTTTCATTCCAGATTTTTTGGATATAAAATTTAAATACTTTTTTGTTTGATCCGGCAATTCGTCATATGAACTGCATTTTGAAATATCTTTATTCCATCCTTCCAGCGTTTCATAAGTTGGCAAAGCAGTTTGAAGTCTTTCATAATCTGTTGGATACGATTTTAGTGTTTTGCCATTAAGTTTATACCCTGTGCATACTTTTATTTCAGAAAAACCGCTTAGTACATCAAGCTTAGTTATAGCTACCTCATCAATTCCATTTATCATTACCGAATAATTGACTAGGAAAGCATCAAACCAACCACATCTTCTTGGTCTTCCAGTTGTTGCACCGTATTCCACTCCTATTTTTCTTAGTTTTTCACCATCCTCATCAAGCAATTCGGTGGGGAAAGGACCAAAACCAACTCTAGTTGTGTAAGCTTTTACTATTCCGATTACTTTATCAACTTTATTTGGTGGAATTCCCGTTCCAGTGCAAGCTCCTCCCGAGGTAGGGCTTGATGATGTAACGTATGGGTAAGTACCATGATCAACATCAAGCAGTGCACCCTGGGCGCCTTCTAATAAAATAGATTTTCCTTTAGAAATTGCGTCATTTAAGAAAGCTGGAACATCTTTAATGTATTTGTCTATTTTTTTATCAAACTCTAAGTACTGACTAATAATCTCATCAACATTTAATTCCTCTTTGTCATATACTTTCTTAAGCAGGTTATTCTTTTCATCCAGGTTTTTACGAATCTTATCTTCTAGAACTTTTTTGTTTAGCAGGTCAACAATTTTTATCCCTTTGCGAGCATACTTATCAATATAGCAGGGTCCAATACCTCTACCCGTTGTTCCAATCTTACTATCGCCGCTTTCATTAATAGAATCTAAAAGTTTATGATATGGCATGATTAGATGAGCATTGTGGCTGATGAAAAGTCTTCCATCAACTTTTATGTTGTTTTTTTCCAGCAGTGCTATTTCATCTAACAGTGCTGTGGGATCAATTACAACACCGTTTCCGATAACACACGTTACTTCGTTGCGCAATATTCCTGATGGAATAAGATGAAGAATGTATTTGTTATTGCCAATTTCAACCGTATGACCGGCATTGGCACCGCCTTGATATCGAGCAACTATCTGATATTTCTCACTTAGGATATCAACTATTTTACCTTTACCTTCGTCACCCCACTGACTTCCAACTAGTACTGTAACACTCATGAGTATTCCTTTGGTAGGTTAATTTGCACTTTTTTGTAGTACAAAATAAAACTCCGAATAATGTATTCGGAGTTTAAATGATCACTTATTTGTATTGTTTTATTTCTTAAAACTATCAACTGCTTCTTCAACAGTTTTATAAGTCTCGAATATTGTTATAAGCTTTGTAATGATTAGCAGACTTTCAATTTTATCCGTAATTCGAGATAACCTAAAAGTACCTTCAGC
Source organism: Ignavibacteriaceae bacterium (assembly GCA_013388515.1). Lineage (GTDB taxonomy): Bacteria > Bacteroidota > Ignavibacteria > Ignavibacteriales > Ignavibacteriaceae > XYD12-FULL-36-8. The sequence goes on from JACAFC010000138.1 coordinate 4,399, forward strand.
TTTTTTCATTGTTGTTAAACCGCCGATAAGCATTCCTAGTCCCGAACTATTCATAAATTTAACTTCATGAAGATCAACAACAATATTTTTCTTTCCCTCATCAATCATTTTATGCAGTAAATCGTTAAACTCTTTAGTGTCTTCGCCGCCCATCACGTTTCCCTTAAGCTCAATTACAACAGCATTATAACGTTCTGTGACTTTTGTTTTCATGTAGAACTCCTTAAAATTTCATTGAAAATTTAGTTAGATGGTTCTATTAAAGCAAGTATATTGACAGAAATATCACAGAAATAACTTGAAATATTTATATTAATATTTTTTGGGTGAGCATCCGTCAATGCCCTTATAATGAGAATAATTCTGCGCTGAAGTAAATGATTTTTAGCAAGTGTATCCCCAAATTAATTCCCTTTATTAGCTCAAACTTACTTATTTTTAATAAAGTATTTTAATAAAAAGGGAATTCAATCCTTTATTTCAAAATAAACGGTCATTTTATGAAAGGAGCAAAAGTGGAAAAAAGAATATATCAGATATTCTTGTTTGTAGTTCTGTCGTTGGGAACTTTAACTGCACAAGTAAATATAAAATTTGTTGAATATGATCTCCCCAATGGATTACATGTTATTTTACATGTTGATAAATCTGCGCCGATTGTCTCCCAAGTTGTAACCTATCATGTTGGTTCAAAAAATGAACAGCCGGATAGAACAGGATTTGCACATTTCTTTGAGCATCTTATGTTTGAAGGCTCACCAAATATTCCGCGAGGTGAATTCTTTAAAATGGTTCAAAATGCAGGCGGTTCACTTAATGCTTTTACAAATTTTGATCAGACAACGTACTTTATAACCTTGCCATCAAACCAGCTTGAGTTAGCAATGTGGATGGAATCGGAAAGAATGCTGCAGTTAAAAGTGGATTCAATTGGTGTTGAAACTCAACGCAAAGTGGTTAAGGAAGAACGTAAACAAAGCTTAGAAAATCGTCCTTATGGGACAATTCTTGAAAAGACTATGGAACACGCTTATAAAGTTCATCCTTACAGATGGACTCCGATTGGGTCAGCCCAGTATATCGATCAAGCAACCTATGATGAATTTTATCAGTTCTACAAAACATTTTATGTTCCAAACAATGCATGTTTATCAATTGCAGGCGACATCGATTTTGAACATACAAAAGAATTGGTTCAAAAGTACTACGGTGATATTCCTAAAGGAACCGGTGAAATTTATAGGCCTAAAATAGTAGAACCGCAGCAATCTGCCGAAGTTCGAGATACTGTTTATGATAACATTCAACTTCCTGCTGTAATTCAAGCTTACCACATGCCGGCACAAAATACAAAAGATTACTATGCCCTAAGCATGTTAACAACATTATTAACCGGCGGCGAAAGCTCCAGATTATCTAAAAGACTTGTAGATAAAGAAAAACTTGCTTTGGTTGCGCAGTCTATTCCTTTCAATCTTGAAGATCCGTCTGTTTTCATACTTTTTGCTATAGCCAATTTTGGTAAAACTAATGATGATGTTGAAGCTGTAATAAATGAAGAGGTTGAAAAAGTTAAAGCCGAGCAAATTTCAGAAAATGAGTTTATTAAAATTCGGAACCAGGTTGAAACAAGCTTTATCGAAAAAAACTCAACTGTTCAAGGTAAGGCAATGCAGCTTGGTAACTACTATGTTTTCTTTAACGATGCCAATCTCATCAATTCTGAAATAGGAAAATACTTGGCAGTTACAAAAGAAGATATTCAAAGAGTTGCTAAAGTTTATCTTACTAAAGAAAACCGGACGGTTCTTTATTACTTACCAAAAAGCAATGTTCAATAGGAGAAGCAGAAAATGAAAATGAAATTAATTATCTCGATTATAATGATTACAATAAGTTCTCAATTTAACTTAGCGCAGCTTGATAGAACTAAAATTCCAGCTCCTAGTGAGGCACCGGCAGTTTCATTTCCGGATTATGATTTAGTTACAATGAAGAATGGGATGCGAGTTATTCTGGTTAAAGATGATGAGCTGCCCACAATATCAATAAGTTTTTTAATTGATAGAGAACCGCAGCTTGAGGGTGAATTTGCCGGAAGCATTGGAATCATGGGGCAGCTTTTAAGGAACGGAACAAAAACTAGAACCAAAGATAAGCTCGATGAGGAAATTGATTTAATTGGAGGCCGAATAAGTTCATTTAGTACAAATGTATCTGCATCTGGTTTAGCTAAATACACAGAAAAACTTTTTGAGCTGACTTCAGATATCATTCTTAATCCAGCTTTTCCTCAAGATGAACTTGATAAAGTTAAAGAGCAAGCAATCTCGGGATTGAAGTATCGAAAAACTGATCCCAATTCAATTGTGTCAATTCTTAGACAAAAAGTTCTTTACGGTTCAAATCATCCTTATGGCGAATTTGAAACGGAAGAATCCATAAGCAAAATAACTCAGCAAAAATGTTTTGAGCTGTATAATTCTCTTTTCAAACCTAACCAAGCAATGATTGCTGTAGTTGGTGATTTTGATAAAAAGAAAATTCTAAATCTTCTTGAAAAATATTTTGGTTCATGGAAAAAAGGACAGATACCCGAACCAAAGTTTGCTGCGCCTCAAATTCCTTCTCAAACTAATGTAGCCATGGTTGATAGACCAAGCTCTGTTCAATCAGTTATTCGTGTTTCTCAAGTTGTAGATCTGAAAAGAAATTCTCCTGATGTTATGCCTGTTAGCATTATGAACACAATTTTAGGAGGTGGAATTTTTAGGTTGTTCATCAATTTAAGAGAGAAGCATTCCTACACTTATGGCGCATACAGCTCAATGGGTCCCGATGATTTAATCGGTAATTTCACAGCAAGCACTTCTGTAAGAAATGAAGTAACGGACAGCGCATTATCTCAAATATTTTATGAGTTAAACAGAATACGAGATGAAAAAGTTGAAAGCAAAGAACTTGAAATGGCTAAGAATTATGTGAGCGGATCATTTGTTCAAAGCCTGGAAAGGGCTGAGAGTATTGCAGATTATGCAATTGAAATTGAACGCTACAATCTCCCAAAAGATTACTACAAAACATATTTAAAACGTATTTATAATGTTTCTGCAGATGATGTTCAGCGTGTTGCAAAACAGTACTTAAAGCCAAATCAAATGACGATTGCCCTAGTTGGTTCTGCTGCCGAAGTTAAAGAAAAGCTTGCGAAGTTTGGCCCAATTACCATGTACGATGAAGATGCAAACATTATTGTTGAAAAACCATTAAGTGAAATTAAACTTACTGCAGATGAATTGCTTGCTAAGTTTGTCGAAGTAAGCGGCGGTGCGGAGAAGTTAAACTCTGTGAAAGACAGAACTGTAGAACTTAGCGGATTAGTCCAAAACATAAACTTAAAAGTCAAAGTTGTGAATAAAGCTCCCGCCAAACTTTACTTGGAGATTGATTTCGGTGGGATGTTCACTCAAAAAATTGGCTATGATGGTGTTAAAGGCTGGGCAGTTAGTCCCCAAGGAACAATGGATATTGAAGGAAGTAATCTTTCAGATCTAAAAACACAAGCATTAATTAACTTTTACCTGCAGTACAAAGATTTTAGCATTAAAGCCAATATTGCTGGTATAAAAACAATAAAGGAAAAAGATTATTACGAAGTTGTCTTCGAAGCTGATACAACAAATAAATGGACTGAATATTTCGGCAAAGATGATTTCCTAAAATTCCGGCAAATTAAATCTGCTGAAAGTCCGGCTGGAAAAGTGGAACAAACAACCGATTACCTTGATTACAAAGACTATGGTGGAATTTTATATCCCGCAAAACAAGTGCAAAGCGTGATGGGACAATTGATTGATTTGAAAGTGGACAAGCTTGAAGTTAACACCGGAGTTGATGATGCGATATTTGTGAAGCCTGTAAAGTAAAATTTTAATTTCTATCTAAGCTGTTTGGAGTTGGAAAGAACATAGTTACAATTTCAAGCAGCTTTTTTATTTCTAAGCTGCGTTTCGTTTCCTCCATTAAATAATTTATTGCCTTTTTCAATTTTGTTTTTTATGTTCTGCTAGGTTTTATAAACTATAGGGGCTGAGAATGGTTTATTGCTTGCTTCATTTTATAACATACCAACTAACGACAAACACATTTCTATGTTTAACGGAAGGATACTAATATGAAACCCCGAATTCCTTTCCTTTTTTTTTCTTTTTACTTTTATCTGTTGTCTTGAAGCCACAGCGACCATACGTTACGTAAGCAAAACGGGCAGCAGCACACCACCCTACACAAGCTGGCTAACAGCAAGCGACAGCATACAGAAGTGCATAAACATTTGCCAAAGCGGAGATACAGTTTATGTTGCGAATGGAGTGTGCAAAGAAAAATAGTTATGATTCCTGGATTATCCCTAATTGGAAGCGGAATGGATAGTTGTATTATTAATACTCGGGAATTGGTGAATGCAATAGACTACAAATCTGTTACAATAGCCCATAGCTGTAAGATTACGGGATTTAACATTAAAGTAAACAATAACTCAGATCGTGGTTTTGGGATTAGTGTAGCTGAAGGAAGCAGCATAAATTGGATTTATCAGAATAAATTAACGATGGGTGGAATTGGAATTTTTATAAACAACGTAGATACTAGTAATAAATCGAATATTAATATTTATAAAAATCTAATAGATAATTTTAGTCAAGGAGTTCATCTCTTTAATTCAAATGCCATTATAAAGGAGAATAATATTTTTACTGATCCAAATTCTCAGGGGGTGGGTAAAGCCGGGATTTTTATAGAATCTTATTTCTTTAATTACACACCAGTCATAGATTCAAACTACATTGAAGCTACAAGTGCTTCCGGTATTAGGAAATCCTTCGGATCAAGAACAATTAATACGAATAACATAATAAAGTTAAAACCGAACAGCACAAATGCCGATGGAATAACTTTAAGCACTTCAGATTCAGCAACGGTATCAAATAATGTGATAATATCTGAAGATGGAGTGGACGGAATTTACAATTCAGGGGTTCAATATCTGCGCTTGTACAATAATTATGTAACCGGCATTTTTCTATATTATCCTTTAATGGTTGGTCCCAATAATGCAGCCATAAATAATGCAATAATAAAAGCGAACGGTAAAATTAGAGCATGGGGAACTACAAATCTTGAATTTAAATACAACAATGTTTTTGGCAATAATGTAAGCTACGTTGGATTAACACCGGACAGTACAAATTTGTCTGTTGATCCAATGGTAGTTAGAGATTATGGAAACATTGACAGCTTAAATTTTCATCTTCAGAAGTATTCGCCAATGATAGATGCTGGAGACCCAAGCATATTAGACAGAGACGGCAGCAGAAGCGACATTGGACTTTATGGCGGTCCACTTGGTGAGCTTTATACATATTTGGACTTTGCACCACGACCCCCACAAAATTTCTCTGCAATTGTTGATACAATTACAATTATGCTTTAATGGAACAAAAATACAGAAGCAGATGCTGCTTATTATAAAGTTTATAGAGACACCGTTGAAAACTTCACCTTGGACTCGACAAAACTTATAGCATCAGTATTGGACACATTTTTTTTTCAAAGCAAATCTCAAGGAGGAAATAAATATTGGGTTCTTATTTTAACATTTAAGCCGAGGCAATTTCCTAGGCTTTTTTGTTCATGATTTTAATTATACCTTATTATAATCCTTTATGTTATGTTTATGGAACCAAATTTTACCTACTTCGTCTAAAAACATGAAATTCAACAAGAAAAAGGACGACTTGCAAAATCCTCAAATTCTTTCGTTAGATGATGATTTCTCACTCATTAAGCGCTTTATTGAGGGAGATGAAACAACTTTCAGATTGCTGGTTCAAAGGCATAAGGATAAAGTTAGAAACATTACTTACCTAACTCTTGGCAGCACAGATGCTGTTGACGACATTGCTCAGGATGTTTTTCTAACTGTTTATAAAAACCTTAAGAGATTTCGGTTCGAGTCTCAATTCTCCACCTGGCTATATAGAATCACTGTCAACAAATGTAAAGATCATCTTAGGAAGAAAAGGATTAGAAATATTTTTACAAGCATTAAGGAAGAAGAGGAGGAACCAATTTATCATTCTTCACCTGAATCTAAAGATACTGCTGAAATTGTAAGAAAAGCTGTGGATGAATTGCCCGACAAGTTAAGAATTCCACTTATGCTAAAGGACTTGGAGGGAATGAGTTACCAGGAAATAGCTCAAACTGTGAATTGTGAAATCGGAACAGTTAAGTCCAGAATTTTTAGAGCGCGTGAAGGATTGCGGAACATCCTCAAACCTTATGAAAAGGAGTTGATGTTATGACACAATTTTACAAAGAATATGAAATGTTATCCGCCTATATTGATGGCGAATTACGTGCAGATGAAATAAAATACATTGAAGAAAAACTTGCCGTTTCAAAAGATCTTCAACAAAAGTTTGCTGAATTAAAACGAGTTAAGGAATTATCTCAAACTTCGTTTTCTAAAGTTGAACCATCACCATATTTTGAATCCAAACTGATTGCCAATCTTGAATCTGATCATCAAAATAAATTTAAATTTGGTAAATGGATTCCAGTAGCTGGAATATCTTTAGCTACAATTGTTTTGATGCTGTTCTTAAGATCTAATCCTGATTTCTTCGAATCCGTTATTGAAGAACAAAAATCGAAAATAGCAGGACTGTACACTGACAATCTTAAACCGTTATTTATAACCGCGGGCTTAACAAACGAAGATATTTTCAACTTTGCGTTACATCGTAAACTGCCAATTGATAAAGAAAAAGGACAGTTTTTAGTTCTAGGAACAAACGATGATGGATCGGAGTACTTTGAAATAAAAACTAGTACAATATCAGACTATGAAAATGACTTTGAAAAATTTGTCCAAGCTCTCAATCTTAATGAAAAGCAAAAGAATCAAATTGATTCGATCTTAGAATCATATGCTGAGGATATGAAAGCACAGGTTCTTGTGAATGAAAATAACACTGTTGCAATCAGCCCAAAGTTATGGAATTATAACAAGGCAATCTTTGCCGATGTAATGGCTTTTGCTAAAGACTGCAACTATGAACAGTATGATAAAATAGTACCCGCAGAGTTTCATCAGATAGATAAACCTCAGCTTATAGAAATTGCCGAAGTAGTAAAAGCTGCTGAAGACAGCGACTATATTTTCATGACTCCGGATACGATATTTATAGAATCATTCACATTCGATACCAAAAAGTTTAACAACGAAATGAAGAAGATGCAAATTGAAGTTGAAAAGCATAGGAAAGAAGCCGAAAAACAATTGCATAATCAAAATTTCGTATTTAAAATTGATAAGAACCGAATAAATGTGCACTCTAAAGGCGATAAACAAAATCGGTTTGAAATTTATATTGATACAAATATTTGCCGTGTTCACATTCCAAATATTGATTTTGACTGGTCTGAAACCACTCTTCCTAAATTGGATGAATTGGAAGCACAAATAAATGCTGCAACTAAAAATTTACAATCTTTCACCTATCGAATTCCTAAAGACGAAAAAATTCGAAAGAATTATGAAGTGCGAGTTGATGTTAAAGATTCTTCCCAGAACTATAATTTTAATTTTAATATTCCTAAAATAAAAATACCTTTTGATCCAAATACTTTAGGGAGCGATTCAATTTTACGAAAAAGCGAGGCCTATAGTTTCAAAGCTGATTCCATTTCAAATCTAATTCAAAAATACTTTAACGATCCGGAATTTTTTAACCGTGGTGACTTTAAACTTGAAATGAAGGAATTTCAGAGAGAAATGCAAAAGTTAAGAGAAGAACTGCTTCGACTCCAAAAAGATTTGAAGAAAGAACAACCCAAAGTAAAAGATGCAGAAGGTATAGAAATCTAACATTACTTAGCATCTTTGCGGTAAAAATTTACCGTGAAGAACACAAAATATAAGACTGCGCTCTAAAAAATACTTCGGTATTTATCATATCAGAATTACTTATTTTTACACTCATCAGTTATATAAACCGTTTATCTAACGTTTCTTTAAAGCCTGGTGAGTTTGTTCTATTTTCAGCACAGAATTAGATGCTTTAGAAAAAATAATTAATAGCTGGCTTAAATGATTGGAAAAATATCGGCTGAAAACTTAATGAAGAACCTTAAGGTTCAACTACTGCTAATATTATCAGCAGCACTCTTCGTGTTAAAGCTCTTCTTTTCTCCCATAAATTCGGTTCCATTGATAATTATTAATGAAGTGTTGTTCGTTGCTGCAATTATTTTCCTCGTATTATCAATCGGTGATTTAATTAAAGCTGGAAAGATGAATTTACTCTCTTTAGTTATGAATCTTGGCATTCTTAATGCGATAATGTTCTTCTTTATAACCTTTTCCGATTCAATATTAAATTTATTTTACAGCAATTTGGGTGATAAGATTAAAAATCCGGATTTGATTTATTTAATCATCTCCTTTTTCTATGCTTCAATATTTATAAGTTCTTTGAGTTATACATTTTTAACATTCAGACAATTTTATTTTACCGGGCAAAAGAGAGAACAAAGCATTTATTTCAGTACTATGTCAGTTTTTTTCTTACTGGCATTATCTACTGCATTTTTGGATGACATTAAGGGCTTGTCATACATCAATAACACATTCATGCTTGTATCAATTATTTTAATCTGCGGAAATTCAATACACATTTCGTGGATAGCATTTCTCACAAAAAAAGAAAAATTATTGCTATTAGTTCTTTCTGTTGTCATTCTTACTCTATTTATCCTTAATATTGCTAAAAGCGGAGAAGATACAACTCACTACAAAATATTATCTGGATTTTCTCCAGCACTTAAAACCTTTCTGTACTTAATGATGATTTATGGAATTGTTTACTTTAGTATCCTGTTTTTTACAACACTATTTCACATTCCCACGGCAGAGGCTTATGACCGTAAAGCTAAAGAGATTTCTTCTCTTCAATACTTCAGCCGATTGATTACTCAAGTTCTGGATTTTAATGATTTAGCTGAAACAATTACTGATATTGCCATTAAGGTATGCAATGCAGATGCAAGCTGGATTTATCTGAAACATGATAGCCAAAACAGAATTACCGCAAATAAAAATATAGGATTTGTTGACGCAGAAGTGCTAAGTAAATTCGTTTTGAGTGAATTCAGATCAGCACATGATCAATTAGAAAAAACAATTTATCATCTTAATTCGGTAAAAAATGTGCCTCAGCTCTCTGAGAAGTATTCTAGTTTAAACATATCCATTCTTCGTGTTCACTCCGAGGTTAAGGGATTTTTATTTGCGGCTAAAAAAGGCGATAGGATTTTTGATGATGAAGATAAAGACGCTCTCAACACTTTTGCAGATTATGCATCGGTTTCCATTGAAAATGCAGAGCTGCTCGAAGAATCAATAGAGAAAGAAAGGTTAGAGAAAGAACTGGATGTTGCAAGAGAAGTCCAGAAAAAAATATTACCGAGTAAAAATCCCGAATATCCCGGCTTAGATATTTCTGCCACATTTATTCCCGCTTTTGAAGTTGGTGGCGATTATTACGATTTTTTTGAAATCAATGAAAATAAGCTTGGATTTGTAATTGCAGATGTTTCTGGTAAAGGAATTAGCGCTGCATTCATAATGGCTGAAGTTAAAGGCATATTTGAATCTCTCTCAAAAACGTCTTTATCACCTAAAGATATACTCATCAGCGCAAATCAAATATTAAAAAGAACTCTTGATAAAAAGAGTTTTGTGAGTGCGGCATATGGTATTATAGACATAAATGATAAGAATTTATATGTTGCTAGGGCAGGGCACTGTCCTTTCTTACTGTTGCGAAATGGAGTTGCACAAGACCTTAGACCTTCAGGGCTTGGTCTAGGATTAAATTATACCTCTTATTTTGCCAGTACACTTGAAGAGGTAAAGATTGATTTATTGCAGGATGATGTTTTGGTTTTATATACAGATGGCATAACAGAGGCAAAAAATTCACTTAAGGAAGATTTTGGTGAAAGAAATTTTGAAAAAATATTACTCGAAAATAGTAATTTAACCGCTGAAGAAATTTCCAATGAAGTCATTAGAGGTGTAACTGTGTTTTCACAAAACACTACTCAGCATGATGACATAACTTTGGTTATTTTTAAGTGGAAACAAAAGTTTAATTTTATTGGAGAACAAGAATGGCAGAATTCAGTACCTCAATCAAAGATCAAGGAAACATAAACATAGTATATCTCAAGGGATTTTTGGATGCTCATACAGCTCCATCACTTGAGAATACATTTTCCGGTCTTGTTGATAAGGGCAGGTATCAAATTGTTGTAAACTTTAAGGACTTGAACTACATAAGCAGCGCAGGGTTAGGTGTTTTTATGGCTTATATAGAAAAGATTAGAGAAAATGGTGGTGATATTAAACTTTCAAGCATGAGTGAAAAAGTTTTTAATATTTTCGATCTGCTTGGTTTTCCGCTTCTTTACGAAATTTTTAAAACAGAGGATGAGGCGGTTTTAAAATTTAACGAGAAAAAATAAAGTGGGAACAAGTAAAAGCAAATTAAAAGAAAAAGAACTTCTGATAAAAAGCAGAACTGAAAACCTAACTGCAGTTCGGGATTTTATTAGTTCGGCTGTGAGAGAAGTTGATGTACCTCTGGATGCTGCTGGAGACGTTGTACTTGCCGTTGATGAAGCTTGCACCAACATAATTAAACATGCTTATAAATATTTTCCTGACGGAGATATTACAATAAAAATTAAATACTCATCCAAAAAAATTGCTGTGGAAATTACTGATCATGGTGCACCATTTACACCAGAAGCCGTTCCCACTCCTGATCTTAAAAAATATTTTGAAGAAAAACGAGTTGGTGGTTTAGGTATGTATCTTATGAAATCTTTGATGGACAATGTTGAGTATAAATCGGTACCTGGTAGATATAATCAAGTTTATCTTACAAAAGTATTCAATTCAACCAATTAACTTTCATGAATGAATCCGAGGATCTTAAAGCAAAAAGGAATTTGAAAGCTTTAGTTGAACTTGGGAGGCTAATCAACTCAAGTTTGGATCTTGATTTTATTCTTAACAATCTTTTACTCACGTCATTAGGAAAATTTTTATCTACACGGGGATTTATCGCACTAAAAAAGGACGGCTGTCTTAAACCAATTGCACACAAAGGAATCGATGACCAATTATTAAATAAATTTCCTAAAATAAGTAATCAAAATGAATTGAAGAGCGATGAGTTCAAGGAATATCTAAACTCCATAAAAATTGTGATGCTTGATGAGATATGTTCTTCTCAGGAATGTATAGGTATTATAGCATTGGGAGAAAAACTAAATAAAATTCCATACACTGATGATGATGCGGAATTTTTACATACCATAACAAATATTGGAGCAACTGCTATTCAAAATTCTCTAATGCTTACTGAACTAAAGAAAACGAATAGAATTCTTGATTCAAGAATCAGCCGTCTAAATTCTTTATTTGAATTAAGTAAAGAATTTGGTTTGTTCTCCGAATCCACAAAAGTTGCAAGACTTTTGGTCTACTCTGTAATTGGTCAATTCCTTATTCAAAAATTTGCAGTTGTTTCTATTGATGGGAATAATATTAAAATTTTGGAATCTAAATTCCCACAAGATGAGTTATTAAACAGCATAAACAAAATCAACATTAAACTTATTACTAATTCGTTGTTAAAGAATGAGATTGAGTTAAATTACAAGAACTTGAATAAGCTTGGAGTAGAATTGATAGTGCCGATGCAGCTTCAAGGTGAAACAAAAGGGTTAATACTTCTGGGCAAGAGAGCAAATGAAATTGATTTTTCCGAAGCAGATGTGGAATACATTTATTCTGTTGGGAGCTTAGCAATAGTTTCAATTGAGAATCAGAGACTTTTTAAAGAAGCTTTGGAAAAACAAAAGCTTGAAGAAGATTTGGAAATTGCTAGAGATATCCAGCGAAATCTTCTGCCGCATAAAATTCCCCAGTTTAAAAATTTTGATCTGGTTGCAAATACAGTTTTTTCCAAACAAGTTGGCGGCGACTATTATGATGTAATTTCGCTTGATGAAAATCATTTTTGTGTTGCCATAGCTGATGTTTCCGGCAAAGGCGTGTCTGCTGCTTTAATGATGGCAAATCTCCAGGCTTTCTTAAAAACAATTTGTAAGCAGGGAATGAAGATTGACGAGGCTACAGGATTAATTAATGATCTTATTTCCGAAAATACAACCGAGGGTAAGTTTATAACGTTTTTTTGGGCATTAATCGATGATGAAACTAAGCAAATGTTGTATGTTAATGCTGGTCACAATCCTCCTTTATTAATAAGAAAAGAAAAAATTACAAAGCTTGATAAGGGGGGTATTATTCTTGGAGTTATGAAGACTATGATTCCTTACCTCTCCGAAAATTTACAACTTGAAAAAGATGATGTAATAGTTTTATTTACAGATGGCGTTTCAGAAGCCATGAATCAAAATGGTGAGGAATTTTCAGATGAGAGATTAGAAAAATTAAGCGTAAGTTTAACTTCAAAATCAGCTGAAGAAATTTCTGTTGTTATTCAAAATGAAGTTAGTAAATTTGCTTATGGTACACTTCAATCAGATGATATTACACTAATGATAATCAAGGTTAAATAATAAACAATGCAAAGCATAAAAAATTTCTTTGAACGAAATCAAAAAGGAATAGTTATTATTTCCTTCATTTTATTGTTTTGCATAGGATTAGTCAACTTTTCCTTCATCTTTGTTGTAAACGCCACTTCCAATGATGAATGCTTATGGGAACCAAAAAAAATTTCAAAAGATAGTGTTGCAATATATTTTGAAAAGGTTAAAATCAATGGAGTTACATGGAAAGCGGGAATTAGAGATGGAGACCAGCTTATTGCTATAAATAAAATTAAGCTAAAGGATATTTGGCAAGCTCAAAGAATTTTAAATAAATATAATACCGGAGAATTTGCCCTATATACTATAAAACAAGGCGATAAACTGATTGATACTAAAGTTGAAATCAAGAAATTAATTCAAATTGCCCAATTTGCTTTCATGCTGATGGCTCAGATTTGGTTGGTGATAGGATTTGTAGTATTAATGGCCAGACCTAATGGTTATATTCAAAGGTTGTTTTATAAAATAAGCGCGGCGTATATTATTCTTTTTACATCGCTGTACTTTTTAGGTACTAGTAAAGATTTGAATCCGCTTTTGTTTGTTGTGTTAGATTACGTTTGGACGATCGGCGGATTTTTTGCTTCCTTTTTAATTCTGAGATTTTTCTGGAGTTTTCCTAAACCATTTAAATTTGCCGAAAAAAAATGGGTAAAAAATTTCTTACGCTTAGCACCTGTTATTCTCATTATTGCTGCTTATATAGTTCGCCACATATTTGTCTACCCATATTCTGGTTTTAATACTATTTCACTTGCGATAATTGGCATTATTAATCTGCTTATTCTAATTGCTTTAATAGTTGGCTTAATATCATTGTACATCAATTATTTTAGAATAAAGAATAAAATTGAAAGGAAACCCATATACATTATTCTTGTAGCTTACACTATTGGAATCTTAAGTCTTCTATACACTAATCTTGTTGCACCAGCAATTTCAGATACTGTTTTTAATTCGCCCGAATATTATACACCAATTTTAATGATGGCGCTTATTCCAGTTGCTTTTGGTTATTCTATTTTTCGCTACCAATTGATGGATGTAAGTATCGTAGTTAAAAATGCTATTATTTACGGAGCTGCTACTATTACTGTAGCATCAGCGTATTTTTTGGTCATTTATCTTTTAGGTCAGGGAATAAGCCAAGCTATTGGAACTCAATACCAAGGAATTATTGCAGGAATTATTTTTATAATATTTGCCCTGGTTTTTCAATCAACCAAAGACAGATTCCAAAATTTCCTCACCGAAAAATTCTATCCTGAACAATTTGCTCATCAAAAAGTATTAGTAAAGTTTAGTAACGAAGTTACGAGCATTGTAGGTTTAGAGAATATTTTAGATAAAACATTCGATACATTCACTAGTGCTTTGAGGATTAATAATTTTGGAATAATGGTTAGAGATCAGAACAATGGAGATCTCAAAGTAGTGCGAAGTAAAGGAATGACTAATACCGATTTACGCGTAAATCAATCGGCTATTTATTCATTTGTTCAACAGAAAAGCTCATTATCAAAGCTGCCGGTTATTGAAAGGGAAGATTTTCCAGCTGTATTTAAAGAAAAAAGTAGTGTACTGGAGGAAAATGAAATATACACGATAGTTCCTATGATTATAAAAACTAAGATTGTTGGTTTACTATTGTTTGGTTTGAAACATTCTGGTGCGCAATTTTCCCATGAGGATACTGAATTATTGAATGCTGTTGCAAGTCAGGCAGCTATTTCAATTGAGAATGCACGGTTGTACGAAGCTGAAAAACAAAAAATCTCAATTGAACGCGATCTTGATCTTGCTAGAAAAATACAACAAAGCTTACTGCCTAGCGGCATTCCTAAAATAAACAGATTAGATATTTGTGGACAAATGATTCCCGCTATGCAAGTTGGCGGGGATTATTACGATCTAATTAAACTTTCTGACTCAAAGATATTTGTGGTTGTAGGTGATGTCTCAGGCAAAGGTTTATCAGCATCACTTTATATGGCAAAACTTCAAACAATGATTCAGCTTGCTTGTACTCCTGATAAAACTCCAAAGCAAATACTAGTTGAAATTAACAAGCGGCTCTATGAATCACTAGAGCGCAGCTGGTTTGTTACAATGACGCTTGCCCTGTTTGATAGCAGTGCAAACACTGTCAAATTTTGCCGTGCCGGACATATGCCTTTAATTACTGCTAACAATGGTTCAATTGACTCCTACAAGTCTCGCGGGATAGGAATAGGTTTGGAGAGCGGCAGCATTTTCGAATCCAGCTTAGTTGAGGAAGAAGTACAATTCAAATCAGGACAGATATTTGCCTTTTTCTCTGATGGAATAACAGAAGCTATGAACGAAGTAAATGAACTATTTGGGGAAGATAAGCTTTCTGAACTTTTAAGAAACAAGTCGAACAAAACTTCAAGTGAAGTTATGAATGACATTTGGAAGTCATTAACACTTTTCCGCGGACGCGCCGAGCAGAACGATGATATGACAATGGTTCTGGTGAAGGTAATTTAGGTCATGAATTCTAAAGTATGATTAAAGCACAACCATACAAACTAAAAAACACCATTCAACATTACGATTGGGGTACGAAAGGGAAGCATGCTTTCATTCCAAAGCTGTTAAATGTAAAAGCTGAAAAAAATAAACCTTACGCAGAGCTTTGGATGGGTGCTCATTCAAAAGCATCTTCTAAAATTCTTGTTGATGGAAAGGAAATTGAATTACTGGAAGCGATTAAGAAATATCCAATCGAAATGCTCGGGCAAGCAGCTGCAAAAAAATTTTCAAACACGTTACCATTTCTTTTTAAGGTGTTGTCTGCAAATGAAGCATTATCAATTCAAGTTCATCCGAGTAAAAGACAAGCAGCTTTGCTGCATGAAAAAGATCCAATTAATTATCCTGATCCAAATCAAAAGATTGAGATTGCCATTGCATTAGATCATCTGACTGCTTTAGTCGGTTTTAAGCCACTTAATCAAATTATTAGAACCTTAAGAAAATACCCGGAAATTCAAGATTGGGGAGAATCCAAGATAACAAGCAGAACCAGCAATACATTATCTTTCAAAAAGTATTTCACTCAATTCGTTAAAAAATCTATTTCGGATGCCGAGGGATTAAATGCTGTAATTAATAAATTAAGCAAGAGTATAAGCAGCAAACAAAAAAAATCTGGAATTGAAAAGTATTTCCTCAAGCTGCACAAAAAATATAATAGTGATATTGGATTACTGCTACTATTTTTTCTTAATCTGGTTCACTTGAAAAAAGGGGAAGCTATTTTTATTGAACCGGGTATTCCTCATGCCTATCTCAAAGGAAACATTCTCGAATGTATGTCTAATTCAGATAACGTAATCCGTGCTGGGTTAACTCCAAAGTTTAAAGATATTAATAATTTGCTTAAGGTTTTAACCTATGATTTAGCTCTGCCGCAAATTCTGAAGGGAAGCAAAAAAGGACATTCTATTGTTTACAAAACCAATGCAGAGGAATTTGAAATCCAAATTATTACTTTAAACAAGAAAGAATTGAAATTCGAAAACCAAATTGGACCAAGAATACTATTAGTGGTTGAAGGCAATCTGAAATTTTTATTTGCTAACGATGGAAAGAACAAACCGACAGCGCTAACGAAAGGGGACTCTGTTTTTCTGCCGGCAATTCTATCAAACTTTAAGATTGCTTCAGATATGCCTTCTAAATTTGTCTTGGTTTCGGTTCCTGCCTAAAAACAAAAAGCCGACGGAGATCCATCGGCTTTCGAATTAAATTATGTTATGAACTAAAACTGAATTTTCTTATTGTACTTTGTTGCATAATCATAAACTAACACACTAGCAACAAAGATGGATGAGTAAGTACCAATCACAATTCCAAAAAACAATGTGAAAGCGAAAGCTCGTAAAACTTCGCCACCGAAAATTAGAATAACAAGTATGGAAAGCAGAGTTGCACCGCCAGTTAAAACGGTTATGCCCATAGTTTTATTTAAGCTCATATTCATAAGCTGGTAAAGCGGCATTGCCTTATGTATCTTCATATTTTCTCGTACACGATCAAATACAACCACAGTGTCATTAATCGAATATCCTATTAATGTTAAAAAGGCAGCCACAATTGCAAGATCAATTTTTAAATTTAGGCCTGGAATCAATCCATACAAAATTGAGTACAAACCTAAAGTAATTAACACATCATGGAATAAAGCAAGTACAGCAGTAAAAGCGAAAATAAACTTGAATCTGAAAGCAAGATAGATTAAGATGACCAACAATGATAGAAAGATTGCAATAACAGCATCTTGTTTTAATTCTTTACCAATCTTTGGTCCAATTTGATCTTCTTTCAGAACTTGAAAAGTATTATCCTTAATTTTTTCACGAATATTTTCCTTAATCCATTCAGAAATACCAATTTTTACAACCATCTGTGTATTTGTAGGTAATTCTGAAACTTTTGCTGTTTGGAACCCAGCTTCGGATAGTTTATCAATAATAACATTCGTAGTATCTGGATTAGGGAAAGTGTATGTAATTGATTTTGCAATAGAGTCAGTTATTGTTCTGGGAATGCCTGGTAAAATTTTATCTATTTCTTTATCAATATTTCTAGTAATTCTTGCATAAATATTGGGAGAAATATTTTGTAACTCGGTGTACATCAGTATTTGATTATCACCACCGTAAGTTTTTAGTTCCACACTACCTAATCCAATATTATCAACAGCGTTTCTTACTGTGGATAAGCTTACCGGTTTTTCAAATTGTAGAACAATTTCTGAACCACCGTTAAAGTCGATACCAAAAACTAATCCTCTGAAGATAATATTGATCAGCCCAAGCAAAAACAGTGAGGCAGATATAATGTAAAATATTTTTCTCTTGCCAATAAAGTCGACATTTAAATTCTGAAAAATTCGCATCTGTTAATTTTCTCCTTAATACCTTTTTTTACCCAAGTGTAATTTTTATTCCCTTAGCCACCATAAAGTCTAAGAACAATCTACAGATGACTAATGCGCTAAATAAGCTGGTTACAATACCAATCATAAGTGTAAGTGCAAATCCTTGTATAGGACCGGTTCCGAATTGAAAAAGTATTAAACCAGTAAAGAAAGTGGTTATGTTAGAATCAACAATTGCTGCTAAGGCTTTTGAAAAGCCGCTGTCAACCGATGCTTTAATTGTTTTGCCAGTTGCCAATTCTTCTCTCATTCTTTCAAAAATAAGTACGTTAGCATCAACAGCCATTCCTATAGAGAGAATTATACCAGCAATACCTGGAAGAGTGAGCGTTGCTCCAAATCCAGCTAATACACCTAACGATATTACAACAGTAAAAATAAGAGTTGTTGCAGCAACCATTCCTGCTCTAGCGTAAATAACCATCATGAATAAACCGACTACAATAAACCCGATTACTGCAGAAGTAAAACCGCTTTGAAC
>JACAFC010000162.1 GCA_013388515.1 Ignavibacteriaceae bacterium
ATAAGAACGCAATCCAAGCTTCATAGTAATGAATAGTTCTAGCAACATCCCATCCAAGCTTGGTAAGCAGCACAATGAAGGTATTATCAAACCATAAAATAAAACCTGTTACTGTCATTACAATCGTTCCCCAAATTAAAGCCCAATACTCTGCTTTTTCTACATAGCTAAATCTATCAAGCAAAGGTTTTTCTTTCGAGATACCAAGATTAAATTTTGCAACACCAATTGCATCTAATATATCTTGATATTTTGGCAGCAAATCTTTAATGAGCTGCTTTCCCCTTTCAGTAAATAAAATATAGTAAATATGATAAAAGCTCACAGTAACCATAACCACAGCAGCAATCCTATGCAGTAAGCTCCTTAGTGTAAATACATGTTCACTCAAATCGCGAATATGCCTTACCCACCAAGCATCTGGATAACGAAGCATGAAGCCTGTAATTACAAGCAAAATAAAGCTAATTGCTAAAGTTGCATGCTGTATTCTTTCACTTACACTCATTCTAAGGTAAAGGGAATGACCATGTTCTTCAGACTCAATGTGGCCACGCTGTTTTAGCTTTTTTATTTTTGCTTTACGAACAAAGTCTATTGCGTTGTGAGCAAACATACCGCCAATTACCATAACAATTAATGAGATGTACATTGTTGCAATCCAGTAAAGGATTGGTTCATCTTTCTCTTCAAGTGTAACGTGTATTTTTCCAACAGTGAAATTTTCATTGGCTCCTGGATGACATGAACCGCAAGTCTTTACAAGATTAGCTTTGCTAACTGTTGATGTAGGATCGCTTGAAGGTTTAATGTTATGTGAACCATGGCAGCTAGCGCAGTTTGCAACTTCAAGAGAACCGCCTTTAATTGCCAAACCATGATAGCTGTCCGAAAAAGTTTTATAGCGGTCTGTGTTAATTCCGTACTTTGCTTCAAGCTTTACTGAACTATGGCATGGAGAACATACTTCCCTCGAAACATTTTTAAATGCTACTGGTGCTTTAGGATCATCATGACGAAGGATATTGTGTTCACCATGGCAATCGGTACATACCGGAGATTCTAAGTTTGAATTTTGAATGATTGATACTCCATGAATACTTTCTAAGTACTCTTTGGATATAGTTTCATGGCATTTGCCGCAGGTAGATGGAATATTTATTTTATTTACACTTGAGTTTCTTTCGCTTCCCGGAGTAACTGCATGAGCGGTATGACAATCAATGCACGTAGCCGCATTCGCATTTCCTTTCATAATTTCAGAGGCATGAACGCTATGTTCGTATGCTGTAATAAACTTTGCAGATGGGGCAGTTTTGGATCTAATTTCTTGATTATCAAGGTGACAAGAAAGACACAATTTCTCCTGTGCATTTTTCCTTTGAAGTGAGTCGACCAATGATTTTTGTGTTACAAGTGCATTTTTATGACAAGTAAGACAATTAGGCGAACCCATCACGCCTTCCGAGTAACCCAAGAAATGTTTTGAAGTAACAAATGTTTCTTTAACATCTTTATGACATTGCCCGCAAGACTGCACAATATTCTGTTCAGACCATTTTGATGATTTTGTTTTGATAGAAACTACGTCGTGTGTTCCATGGCAGCTTTTGCATGAAGTACCGTCTGCTCCATTAATACCATTTGCTTTTTTCATCTGCGGATGGAACTGATGTTTTACTCTTGCATCTTTATGGCATGAAAGACAGTTTATTGGCAGAATTTTTTCCTTGTGCGGCATTTCCTCCGCATTAAATCCAACATGACAAGAAATACAAGACAATTTTCTATGGGGCGAACTTTGCAGAACTTTCATATCAACATAAAGAGAAATCTGCTTGCCTTTCTTTTCCATTGTTAAAGTATTGTCTTCGTGGCAAGTTAGGCAGTCTTCGTTGGACTGAGCTCGGGAAAAAGGCGATAACAAAATAAATGACGTAATAATCATGATTAAAACAGCAGAGTAATTAAAAAACAACTTTTCTCTCTCTGCTGCAGCCGATGAAAATCGATTGTTTAATGCCATAGTTTTCTTAATGAGGGTGAAACTAATATTTTATTTTTTCTTATTCTGGGTATATTATTTTTTCGATTGTGTCTTTAGTGCGAGGAGCCAATCAATAAGTGTTTTAAGCTGATCATCGGTTCCTTTGAAAATATTTTTGTGAAGTGCGCCGTCAAGTTTAATTTCCTTTTTTAAATATTGACTGAGAAACTCGGCTGTCCAAGTTTTATTGCCTGAAGAAAAATCTG
This sequence comes from Ignavibacteriaceae bacterium, assembly GCA_013388515.1. GTDB lineage: Bacteria > Bacteroidota > Ignavibacteria > Ignavibacteriales > Ignavibacteriaceae > XYD12-FULL-36-8. Next base: position 2,254 of record JACAFC010000162.1, read on the forward strand.
TAGCGTCTTTTTTCTTCGAGATCAAATCAAACGATTTTACAGAATGGCAAGAAATACACTTTTGATCTACGAATATCTTTTTACCATCCTCCTTCGAAAAATAATTGCTGCCAGAAAAGCCATAAAAAGTTAAAATTGTAAGGACGGACAAGAAATAAATGTAACTATTTTTCATCTTTGTACTCCTTTAAAAAACCTATAGTTAATAGTTTAATTTAAATTCAAAGAATATGCCGTAAAATCATAATAATTCGTTAAGAAACAAAGAATATTTCTTAATTCAACTCTCATATATTGGAATAAGTATTTGGATGATTATCATTAACGAGAAGCAAATGTTGCGAACAGCTAAGTGCTAGTTTTTGTGTAAATCGAATATTTTATATATGCCCTCCCTTGAGTATCCATTCTTATGATAATATTCATTTTTATGAATATCATAAATATAATCTTCTTTCCATTCGGATATATTTCTAGCGATTTTTTCAATAGCATCTAAAATCAAGTCAATCTCTGCATCTGTCATAATAGGATGAATGGACATTCTAACCCATCCTGGTTTTTCGGAAAGATCTCCATGATCAATTTTTTCGGTAATTTGTTTTGACATTTGCGGCGTTACATGAAGCAAATAATGACCATAAGTTCCTGCACATGAGCAGCCACCGCGTACCTGAACTCCAAATCTATCGTTTAGAAGTTTTACAATTAGATTATAATGAATTCCATCAACATAAAAGGAAATAGCACCAAGCCGGTCATCAATATTGTCAGCAAGAATGTGAAGACCCGGAATTTTTCTTAATCCCTCAAAAGCTTTTTTTAAAAGCTGCCTTTCACGCAATAAAATATTTTCAACACCCATTTCTTCTTTAAGTTTAATTGCAAGAGATGCTCTAATAGACTGAAGAAAGGCTGGTGTTCCCCCATCCTCGCGAGCTTCAATGTTATTTACAAATTTATGCTCACCCCAAGGATTAGTCCAGTCAACTGTACCGCCGCCGGGGTCATCGGGAACTCTATTTTTATAAAGATTAGAATCAAAAATCAACACTCCGGAAGAACCAGGCCCGCCGAGAAATTTATGCGGTGAGAAAAATATTGCATCTAATTTTTTCATGGGATCATCTGGATGCATATCAATTTTTTCGTAAGGCGCCGAACATGCAAAATCAACAAAACAAAATCCGTCATGTTCATGCATTATCTTTGCCATTTCGTGATACGGGGTATGAATGCCAGTAACATTGGAGCAAGCTGTAAATGAACCTATTTTAAGCTTTCTGTTAGTATATTTTTTTAGCTGAACTTCTAAATCATTTAAATCAACCAGCCCTTCATCTGTTGGTTTGATTACAATTACATCGGCAATAGTCTCAAGCCAAGAGGTTTGGTTTGAATGGTGCTCCATGTGAGTTATGAAAACAATCGGTCGAAAAGTTTCAGGCAGCTTAAGAAAGGCCTTTAATTGTTCGGCAACTTTAAGTCCCAATATTCGTTGAAACTTATTAACCATTCCTGTCATTCCCGCACCAGCAGTAATTATAACATCATCTTTGCCTGCATTGACATGCTTTTTTATTAAATCATGCGAGTGATGGTAGGCAATCGTCATTGTAGTGCCGGTTATGCTTTCTTCAGAATGAGTATTGCCTACAAATGGTCCGAATTGCTGACTTATTTTATCTTCAATAGGTTTATACAATCTTCCGCTTGCTATCCAATCTGCATAAACAATTTGCTTATGACCGTATGGAGATAAAAATGTTTGATTGAACCCAATTGTATTTAATCTAAATGGTTCAAAATATTTTTCAAGATTATTCATTTTTAACTAGTATTGAATGATTGTCAAAATAAAAAAATTTGTTTCAAAAGAGAATTCAAAAATGCCTTAAAGCTCAAAAAAATTTTCAACTTCATTCTTTTTTTTCTAATTTTTGTTAACACTTAACTACAAATAATAAATCTTACCTGATGAGCTACATTATAGGAATTGACGGCGGAGGCACTAAAACTCATTGTTTACTTACCAAACAAGATGGCACTTTGCTTAATGAATGCTATGGCGGTCCTTCTAATTTCTTAACCGCAGGAATTGAACCGGTTTGCAATACTCTATGGGAAGTAATAAATAAATGTATTGACAAGACAAAAGTTAGTTTTGAGGAGATTGATGTTATTTTGATCGGTACAACTGGTGCCGGCAGAAGAGTTGATGCCGAACGTCTTGAAAATGGTTTCTTGGATTATGCTCTGAAACAAAATAAAAAAAATAATCTCTTCCGAGTTGAGAGTGATGCACGAATAGCACTTGAGGGTGCATTTTCGGGAAAGCCAGGAAGCATTTTAATTGCTGGAACTGGATCGATTATGTTTGGCAAAGATGCGTTAGGCAATATTCATCGTGTTGGCGGGTTTGGAAGATACTTAGGCGACGAAGGAAGCGGATACGTTCTTGGCAAAAAAGGATTAGCAGCTGTTTCTAAAGAGTTTGATGAGCGTGGAGAGAATACCTTAATTTCATTTCTTTTAAAAGAAAAATTCGGCATTGATTCACAGGAAAAGCTGATTACCGAAGTTTATAAGAACAATTTTGATATTGCATCGGTTGCACCGCTTGTAATTAAAGCTGCAGAAAGCGCAGATAATGCTTCTATGAAAATTATCGACAGCGAAACGGATGAACTAGTTGAACATATTAAAGCTATGCATAAAAAATTAAACGAAGATATTTTGTTTGTGGCTTTCATTGGAGGAATTATTACTAACAAAAATATTTACTCCAGCACTTTACTAAATAAGATAGAACAAAATCTAAAGAATGTTATTGTCAAAGAAGCTGAAAATTCACCAGCAATGGGTGCAGTGCTTATGGCAATGCAGATTCTTAAAAAAAATAATTGAATCTACCTTTAAGTTTAAGAGAGAAAAATATGTTCGGTAAAAGACCTTCTTTCCGAAACCCTTGGGCATGGGTTCCAACACTTTATTATGCACAAGGAATTCCTTATGTAGTGGTTATGCTCGTTTCTGTTATCATGTACAAGCGAATGGGAATTTCTAATGCCGACATTGCTTTCTACACAAGTTTACTTTATCTGCCTTGGGCAATCAAGCCACTCTGGTCTCCATTTGTAGACATTTTTAAAACAAAACGATTGTGGATTGTAATAATGCAATTCATTGTTGGCTTGGGGCTTGCCGGTGTAGCATTCACAATTCCGCTGCCTAATTTTCTTCAATACACGTTGGCATTTTTTCTTTTGCTCGCTTTTAGCTCTGCAACACATGATATTGCCGCCGATGGTTTTTATATGCTTGGTTTATCTGAACATGACCAAGCTTTTTTTGTGGGAATACGAAGTACTTTTTATAGGCTCTCAATGATTACTGGGCAAGGATTGCTAATTATTTTAGCTGGTTACTTCGAAACTCACAGCGGCTTGCCTCCAGCAGTAATTGATGTAACTGTAAATCCCGAAGTTAAAACAGAACAAGTTTTTCTTCCGGACAGTATTTCAAATTTTTCTGCAGAGGGTGAATTAAAAGTAGTTGCAAATTCTTCTTCAGTAACTTTAAACACTAAAAAGAGAAGCAAATCAGAAGTAGACTCAATTGTTCATCTTGTTCAAATAAAAAATATTCAGAACGGATTTTACAATACCAAAGATGGGCAACCTAAACTTCCAATCCTAAAAATTAATCCTGCTGATTATTCAAAGCTGGTTGGTAACATTTCAATTATTTCATTTGCTCTTTCTTCACAGCCAGAAGCGGGGCAGGATTATGTGGTGAACTTTGACCGCGATGGAGGCGATAAAAGCATTGCAATATTAGAGGGAACAAGATTCCTATTTAATAAAGCCAACTGGAATAAACCTGCATTAGTTGTAATTCAAGTAGATCCTAAATTAAAAACAGAAACTTCTGCTGTGTTCAAAGCTATTTCGGGAAACATTCCATGGGCTTGGTCTATGACTTTTCTGATTTTAGTTGGGCTGTTTATTTTATTTTTTATTTATCATTACTTCATCCTTCCCTATCCTGTAAAAGATGGACCCGCTGTCAAGGATGCTTCTGTAAGTGTTGGCAGAGAATTTATACGAACCTTCGCATTATTCTTTAAGAAAAAAGAAATTTTACTAATAATAACTTTTTTGCTTATCTATAGATTTGGCGAAGCTCAGTTAGTTAAACTGGCATCACCATTTTTGCTTGACCCGCGCGAAGTTGGCGGGTTAGGTTTAACAACCGGTGAAGTTGGTTTTGTTTATGGAACTGTTGGAATTATCGCTTTAACTCTTGGTGGTTTAACCGGAGGATTTCTCGCTGCAAGAGACGGATTAAAAAAATGGATTTGGTGGATGTTCGCGGCTATAAATATTCCTCACATATTGTATATTTATCTTGCTTTTGCGCAGCCCGAAAATTTTGTAATAATAAATCTTTGTGTTGCCGGAGAACAATTCGGTTATGGTTTTGGATTCACCGCCTACATGTTGTATATGATTTATGTTTCGGAAGGTGAATTTAAAACATCTCACTATGCTATCTGTACTGGTTTTATGGCTCTTAGCATGATGATACCTGGAATATTTGCCGGTATGATTCAAGAAGCTTTAGGCTATCCTAATTTCTTCATCTGGATTTTGCTCACTATGATTCCAGGTTTCTTCATCACAAGAATGTTAAAAATTGATCCAGAGTTCGGCAAAAAGAAAATTGAGGCAAAATAAAATGAAGCAGCTCTATCGTTTCTACTTTATCATAATCATTTTTTTAGTTTCATCATGCTCATCTTTTTTTCATCAGAACAAATCTATTGAATTTAAATTCGGCAAGGTTGATTCATTAATTGAAAAAGCTATTAGCGATTCTGCTTTCCCCGGTGCTGTTCTTCTTGTTTATAAAGATGATAAAATTGTACATGAAAAAGCATACGGAAAGCATACCTATGAAAAAAATTCTCCCAGCATGCTATTGAATACAATATTCGATTTAGCTTCTGTTTCAAAGGTTGTTGGAACAACTTCGGCTGCAATGATGCTGGTTGATCAAGGCAAAATGAATTTGGATGATAAAGTAACTAAATATTTGCCGGAGTTTGGAAACAATGGTAAAGAAAATATTACTATTCGAAATTTGCTGCTTCACAATTCTGGTTTAGCCCCTTTCAAAAAATATTATGATGTGTACTCAACAGCCGAAGAAGTTGTAAATGACATTATGAATTTAACCCCCGAGCAAGAGCCCGGTAGCAAATATGTTTACAGCGATCTTGGAATGATTACTCTTCAAAAGGTAATGGAGAAAGTAAGCGGAAAACCTCTGGATAAATTTCTCGAAGAAAATTTATTTGAACCGATGGGAATGAATTCAACAATGTATAATCCTCCCAAAGAGTTAAAAGACGATTGTGCTCCAACCGAGTTCGATGATTTCTACAGAATGCGTCAGCTTCAAGGCGAAGTTCACGATGAACGTGCTTACATGTTAAACGGAGTTGCCGGCCATGCCGGACTTTTTTCTTCCGCTCCCGATCTCGCAAAATTCTTACAGATGATTTTAAACAAAGGTAATTACGAAGGGAAACAAATCATTAAACCGGAAACAGTTGAGTTATTTATCAAGAAACAATCTGAACAAAGCACACGAGGTTTAGGATGGGATACAAAATCTCCTGAAGGTTCATCTGCAGGCCAGTATTTTGATTTGACTTCATACGGACATACTGGTTATACTGGAACATCTGTTTGGACTGACCCAACACAAAATTTGTTTGTTATTCTCTTAACCAATCGAGTTTATCCAACAAGGAACAATAACAAACTATCCAAGGTTCGCCCACTAATTCATGATGCAATTTATCAGTCAGTAATTTCCAAGCAGCTATACTAAATGAAAAACCATTCGAAATTTGTATATCCTTCTGTTTTTGATCTTTCTAAAGAAGATAAAATTTGGATTGAAGGAACAATAGAAAACTTATCGCTATATGAAAAATGCGCTCAACTCGTTTTTCCTTGGGTTCTTGGAAATTTTCTAAGTGAAGATTCTGCTGATTATAAACGGCTGGTACACCTTGTAAAAGATTTGAAAGTTGGCGGCTTAATTTTTTTCTCTGGAGATATTCTCAATCAAGCATTGCTCACAAATAAAATGCAAGTATTAGCAAATATTCCTCTTTTAATTGCATCAGATTTTGAGCGCGGACTTGGAATGAGATTGAAAGATGGCTTAGAATTTCCCTATTCCATGGCTCTTGCTGCAACTGGAAACTTAACTTTGTCATTCAAACTTGGTAAAGTAATCGCCGAAGAAGCACGCGCAATGGGTGTTCATCAGAATTATGCACCTGTAGCAGATTTAAATGATAATCCATCAAATCCAATTATTAATATTCGTGCATTCTCAGCAGATAAGAAAATTACTTCAGAGTTTTGTTCTGCTTTTATTCGAGGCACAACATCTGCAAGAGTTTTAACAACTGCAAAACATTTTCCAGGACATGGGAACACTCATGTAGATTCGCATCTTGATATTCCTCTAATCAAAGGAAGTAAAAAATATCTTCTCAACAACGAGCTTGTCCCCTTCTCAGCATGCATTAAAGCAGGAGTTCATTCAATAATGGTTGGTCACTTAGCTGTTCCTTCAATAGAAAAAAATCCAAAGATCACTGCTACGCTCTCAAAAAAAATTATCACCGATCTTCTTATCAAGAAATTGGGTTTTGATGGATTGATTATGACTGATGCAATGAACATGGATTCTGTATGCAAAAATTTTTCTGCAGCCGATGCAACAATTAGAGCATTCAAAGCCGGGAATGATATGATACTTTTTCCACCAGATGAAGAAATTGCAGTTGATGCATTGAACTCAGCAGTAAAACGAGGGCAAATTAGTCAAGCAAGAATTGATCATAGTCTTAGAAAATTGTTAAGCGCAAAACGATGGCTAAAAATTGATGAGAATAGATTTGTTAATTTGAATGATATACCAAAAAGTTTAAGCACTAAAGAACATCTTAAGTTAGCACAAACTATCGCTGATAAATCAATAACCTTAGTTAAGAATGAAAAGAAGATAGTGCCGCTCAACAAATCAAAGTCTAGAGATATCTTTTGGATTACTATCACCGAAGGTTTGGGCAACGAATTAGAAACATTTTATCAATCACTTCTGCAGGAGCAGTTTCCAAACTCGATATATGCTTTAGTTCATCAGGAAACTAATGATGAATATTATACTAAAATCTTAAATGCTGTAGAGGACGTTGACATAGTAATTCTATCATCATTCATTAGAGTAAAAGCTTATCAAGGAAGTATAAGCATTTCACAAAAACATGAAGAGTTCGTTAAAGATATTTTGAAACTAAAAACAAAAAGTGTTTTAATCAGTTTTGGAAATCCCTATTTGTTATCGGTATTTCCGGAAGTAAATGCTTATCTCTGTGCTTATGGCGATACAAAAGCATCGCAGCAAGCAGTATTGAAAGCATTAAAAGGTGAAATAAAAATTCAAGGCAAACTGCCCATTTAAAGAAAACCTTCGAGGTTTGCGCTGCGTTTTCAACAGGCAACCTCTAAGGTTGCAATAAAAAAATGCTATTAAAAAATAAAGAGAGAAATATGGCTTTAAGAAGATCAAAAAATTCTATGATTGGCGGAGTGTGTGCCGGTATAGCCGAATGGCTGAACTGGGATGTAACACTTGTGCGTGTTGGTTATGTACTGCTTTCAGTTCTTAGTGCGGCATTCCCGGGAATACTTATTTACATTATCCTTTGGATAATAATGCCGCCGGCTGATTCAGATAATTCAATGGTTTGACTGTGCATAACCTTCCTAAACTTCGAGGTTTGACCAACGCTTTCGTCAGGCAACCTCGAAGGCTGCTGCATGATTCTTATTGCTTTTTCAATATTCCAACTTTGTTTGCAAACTCTGCGCTAAAATCTTCAATCATTTTTGCTGCATCGGAATTTTTTGTGGCGCGCAAATAAGTATCAGCAAGTTTTAATAAAGTTTGATGAACATGAACATTCATATCATCGACAATCATCTCTTTAGTCCAAAGATCAATTCCAAGAGTAACTTTCTCTTTGTTATCCCAAATCGAAAGCATCATTGAAGTGCAATCTTTTTTTCCAGATTTACCAGAATCCGGAGCTTCCCACTGTATGCGTGTTGGAACTTTGTTATCATCTAAATCAATTGTTAGGCGGATTTCATTTGTTGTTGGCATTAAATCTCCAAAATTTGTTTTCTAAATCTAAACAATTATGAGGATATGATTAATCATGTAAATGTAAAACAGGAGAAGCAAACTTCTTTCATTTTGTAACCCATGGATTTATTTTAATCAAATAAAAATTATCACATCATGAAAAACAAATACCTTCTTCGCATATTGTATTTCGTTATTTTGCTTTCATCAAAATCGCTGCCTCAAGAAAGTTTAAGTATTGGAACATATCTGGGCGGCGGAGTAATCAGCGGCAACACAGCAAGTAAAGGGAGTTTTTCATCATCTCTTTTTGTCGAAGTTGATCCTGGATTCTTTAAAGATTTATCCGCTCGTTTAAGTTTCCTTTTTAACACAGATTTCAATTCGATTCTGCCAAACACAATAAAACGGTATTTTCCTTTTTTAAAGGGATTTGGATTGAAGGCAATCACCTCACAAAGTATTGAACCAAATTTATTTGTCGAAGAAGGATTAGGTCTTATTGCACTAAACGATAGAACAATAAGCGGAACAAATGAATGGGATTATGGAATTAATTTTTCGATTGCTGGTGGATTCGACTTGAGAAATCTAAAAAACAAAGGATTTAAGATAAGTGCAGGAACTGAGTATGGATTAACTTTTTTTAATACGCTGCCTTCTTACTTTTCAGTGCATCTACAAGTTCAATATATCTTTAAAATTGGTTATTAAATAAACAGTAACCAATTTATGCATATGATAAAAAGTATCATTTATCCACCGCTGCAAAGATTAGGTGCGGCAAGCTAAAATAATAATAGCAGCTAGATTTTACTCGATTGATGCAAAAGGCTATAATTATTAAATATAGGAGTCAGGTTGATAAAGGGGCTCGATTTCCCACTCATCTTCAATTGTTCCAATGCAATGTGAGCATTTTTGAACATTAAAAACAACCTTTTCTTCGCTTGGTGTTGCCCTAACAAAATTCAGAATTGTTTTACAGCTGGAGCACTGCACAATATGAGATGTAATAGTTTTTGCGCTGCAGCTCGGACAAATAAACCCTAAATCGCCTGGTGTTTCTTCAGGGTTTACTAAAAAGATGCCATTACATTTTGAATTATTGCATTTTGCAAAGTGCCAATTTGTAGTAGACGTAGTTTCGATATTCAATCCCTCAAAAAAAATTGTGGACTAACATAACCAGTAGTTTAGAGAAAGTCCATTGAAAAATATTTACCTTATCATTTTTTTTAGTAGTTCATAATAATAAATTAATGTATAAAAATTATTAAACTTGACAAGATTAGCTTGGAAATCAAAAAAACTTGAGAAAATCTTCAATAGAAAGGGAAAAATGGAAAAATTAAAATCTTTCAAGGCATATGATATTAGAGGAAAAGTACCTGCTGAACTTAATACAGATTTGGCTTATAAAATAGGAAAAACATATCCGGTGCTAATAAATGCACAAAAGATTGTGGTTGGACATGACACCCGTAAATCATCAACAGAAATTTCCGATGCACTTATAAAAGGATTGACCGAAAGCGGTGTTGATGTAATAGATATAGGCTTATGCGGAACAGAAATGGTTTATTATGCTACTCCGGCACTTGATGCTGACGGTGGAATTATGATAACTGCAAGCCACAATCCTCCCGAATATAATGGCATGAAGTTCGTAAAAAAGGGTTCTGTTCCGGTCGGTTACGATTCCGGCTTGAGAGAAATGGAAAGAATGATATTAACAAACGAACTTGCTCCAAAAGCGTCAGTATCTGGCAAAGTAACCAAGCAAGATGTAATGGATAGTTTTATTAACAACTTAAAAAGATTTTACGATCCAAATAAAATCAAAAACTACAATGTAGTTGTTAACGCAGGAAATGGGTGTGCAGGTTTAGCTTTGAATGCTCTGGAAAAAAACCTTCCAATAAAAATGATAAAAGTTTTTAATGAACCCGACTCCAACTTTCCCAACGGTGTTCCAAACCCGCTATTGGTTGAAAACCGCAAACCAACAATTGATGCGGTGCTTAATAACAAAGCTAACCTTGGAGTTGCCTGGGACGGTGACTACGACAGATGCTTCTTCTTTGATGAAAAAGGTAATTTTATTGAAGGATATTACATAGTTGGACTGCTGGCAAAATCCATTCTCAAAAATAATCCCGGTGGAAAAATTGTTCACGATCCACGATTAACATGGAATACACTTGAAGTAGTGAAAAAGTATGGCGGCGAGGCAGTTGTTAGTAAAAGCGGACACGCATTCATCAAACAAAAAATGCGTGAGGTAAACTCTGTGTACGGCGGTGAAATGTCAGCTCATCATTACTTTAGAGACAATGCTTACTCCGACAGCGGTATGATTCCATTCGTACTTATTCTTCAACTTATGTCCGAAGAAAATAAACCATTCTCTCAATTGGTGGAAGAAATGATAGCTGCTTATCCATGTTCGGGAGAAATTAATTCTGAAATAGCTGATCCGGCTGGAAAGATTAAAGAAATAGAGCAAAAATATTCGGATGGGAAAATAGATAAACTCGATGGTTTAAGCGTTGAGTACAGCGATTGGCGCTTCAACCTTCGTATGTCCAACACTGAGCCGATTATCCGGCTAAATGTGGAATCAAAAGGCAGCGTAAAATTAATGGAAGAAAAAACAAAAGAGCTTCTAGATCTAATCCGAAATTAATATGGTAGAGGTAGTCTTAAAAGTTGGAACTACTTGATTGTCATTCCCACGAAAGCGGGAATCTATTTTGTTTTAGGATTTTGGATTCCTGCCTGCATGCTCTGGTAGATTTTCACGGGAATTACACATAAAACTGGACTTCTGAGACAACTTCACCAACGCGCTATTAAAATAATACAAATAATTTTTTACAGAGTGACAACTAGATTCTCGACTAAAATCAGCAATCACTTAAAAAAGCAAAAATACATTTACCTGCTTGCTTTCATCTGCTTAATACAAATTCTCATATAGACAAGTGAGAATCACTTCGCATCGCTATATCAATGCTAAAGTGAATCTCACTTTATTGACTTAATTAGTTTCCAGCTTCAAGTTCATTTTTAACTTTTCCCAATGCAAACAAATGTTGGCTGAATAATCCCCCATTTTATTTATATCGTACCTTAGCCACTCTTCGAACTCAGCGGTTTTTGGTTTCACTTTTAAGCGCAAAACATCTTCTGCCTCATTATATTCAAATGCTCCCCATTGGTCAGCAACTTTATTAAAAATAACTGTCCATTCTTTTTTATTTGGAATAACAAAAAAACTGTACGATCCGGCAGCTAATTTTTTCCCCTCAATTTTTACTTCTTTGCTGAATGTAATTTTAGTAGCTTCATCGGCACCGGCGCGCCAAACTTTATTGTAAGGTACCAGATTTCCCCAAATTTTCCTTCCTTTAACTCCAGGTCTGCTGTACGAGATATTTATTTGTGTCAAACCAACTACCTGCATTACTTCTGCTTTCGGACTAACTCGCAATTTCTTTAGATAGTCTTGAGCCAAATATTCGGCTGTTAGAAAAAACATAAAAACAAATATTAAAGCACTTTTAACATTAGGATAATTAAAATCCATTACAACTCCTTGAAGTTTATTTAATTGAAAATAGTAAAAAACACTTCATTAAGAAACATGGAGAATATTCTTAATAGCTTCTGTTACGCGGTCAATTTCTTCTAACGTATTAAAAAAATGCGGTGAGAGGCGAACCATTCCTTCTCGCACTGAGCAATAGATTTCTCTTTTCTTTAATTCATCAAGAATTAAATTTGATTTATCATGCTTAAAGCTGATAATTCCGGAAAGATTTTCCCTCTCACATTTTTCAAGTATAGGATGAATTCCAAGTTCCAATAATCGATTTGTGAAGTGGATAGAGTTTTCAAGTATTCTTTCTTCAACATTTTTATACCCAAAATCTGCAAACAATTTAAGTGAAGGAAGCAAACCAAAAACTCCCAGCGCATTTATTGTCGCTCCTTGAAATACTTCAGCAGTATTTTTTAGTTTCAAATTGTAATCTAAAAGATTCCAAGCATCCTCAACCGAGAGCCATCCAATATACTTGGGCTGCAGAATTTGCTGGAGTTTTTCCGAAATGTAAATAAAAGCTAGTCCTTGCATACCTAAAAGCCATTTAGCAGTTCCGCATGCGATAAAATCAATTTTATATTTTTCAACATCAATAGTAAAAGCACCAAGCCCTTGAATTGCATCAACACTAAAAATAATTCCTCTTTCACGGCAAACATTCCCGATTTTTTCCAAATCAACTCTGTAGCCTGTTAAGAATTGAACAAAACTTATCGAAATTAATTTTGTGTTTGGTTTAATTGAGCTGATTACATCTTTAGCAGAAACAATTCCGTTTTTAGATTTTACAAAATCAACCGATACTCCTTCTTTTTCTAAGTTTAAGAATGGATAAACATTCGCCGGAAATTCAAGATCATTCAGCAAGATTGAATTTCCTTTATGCCACTTTAATCCCTGCGCTAAAATATTCATACCGTTGGAAGTGCTATCGCCAAAAGCAATTCTCTCTGCTGAACAATTCAGCATTTTGCCAAGATAGACTTTTGTTTCAACCATCGTTTTTAAGAACTTTTCAAAGTTATCGATGTCTGTTTCGCTTCGCTGAAGCAAGTATTCATCAACAATCTTTAATACTTTTTTTGAAAATGCACCGGTAGCTGCGTTATTAAAATATATTTTACCAGCATTTATATGAGGGAATAAATCTCTCACTTCTTGAATAGTCATACAGTGTCCTTTATTGATTTTAGATTAACTGCAATGTAAAATAATGATTAAGACAAGGTTTGCCGCTACATTCATTTTGATATTCATCCTAATAATAATTACTTTTTCGCTGAAAATTCCACCATTTAATTGAAGTTTATTCTTGGTGAAAAGATATGAAAACAAAAACTGCCCCCAAACAACTTCCTAAAATTAAATCTTTCCAAAAGTACGAATTAAAACCAGAAGATCTTAGATGGGAATGCGATCCAAATATATTTGAATTCGATTCTACGGAATCATTAAAACCCATTGAAGGAATTCTTGGTCAAGAAAGAGCGCTCAAAGCAATTCGATTAGGAGTAGATTTACACAGCCCGGGTTACAACATCTACATTGCCGGATTATCCGGAACCGGTAAAATGACTACAGTAAAGCAAATGTTGGAATCTATAAGCTCAAATACCGCTAATTTAAATGACTATGCTTATGTTAATAATTTTACCGATCCTGATCGACCAATATTATTAACCTTCAAAGTTGGTAAAGCAAAGGCATTTAAGGAAGACCTGTCATCAGCTATAAATTTACTGCAGCGCCAAATACCGCAAGCATTGGAAAGTGAATCCTATGTTTCAAGAAAGCAACAAATAATTTCAACTTATAACGAGAAAGAACAAGAACTTCTTAATTCATTTGATGAAAGACTTAAAAAAGAAAATTTCACTCTTGGACAAATAAAAGTGGGTGAAGGCGTAAGACCTGAAATATTTCCTGTTATCGATAACCAGCCAATTTCAGTCTATCAATTAGATGAACTCATTCAAAATAAAAAACTCACAAAAGAAGAAGCTCAGGAAATACTTAAGAAATATGCCGGCAAGCAGGAAGAGCTTCAGGATGTATTTAAAAAGGGACTAAAACTTAGTCAAGAGTTTCAAAAACAACTAGAAAAGCTTGAACAGGAATTTAGTTCGAATATTGTAACCGGTGTAATTGGTAATTTGGAAGAAAAATATTCTGATTCTAAAACACGAAATTATTTAAACGATGTTAAAAACAGTATTTTAGAAAATCTTCAAATCTTCAAGGGAGCAAAACCAGAAGGCGTAACAACACCTGAAGGTTTTACTATAGATTACTTCAAAGAATACGAAGTGAACATTATTCTAGATAACAGCGGTACTGAAAATTGCCCTGTTATTATTGAAACTTCCCCAACATATATTAATCTTTTTGGTACTATCGAAAAATCAACTGACGGAAGAGGAGGTTACTATACTGATTTTACTAAAATAAAAGCGGGGTCAATTTTAAGAGCATGCGGAGGATATTTGGTTTTAAACGTAACCCATCTTTTTGAAGAACCTGGTGTGTGGAAAAACCTAAAACGAGTGCTCACCTACAGAAAACTAGAAATTCAAGATAATCCAAATTTTTTCCAGTTTGTTCCAACCAGCTTAAAGCCAGAACCAATAGATGTAGATACCAAAATAATTCTTGTCGGCAGCCAACTAATTTATTCTATTTTAGCTCAACATGAGTACGACTTCAAGAAAATATTCAAAGTTAAAGCTGACTTTGATTATGAGATTAAAAGATCTGACAAAGTTATAACCGAATATGCAAGAGTATTGAAAAAATTAATTAAAGAAGAAAATCTTTGCGACTTTGATAAAACTGCTTTAAGTGAACTTATAGAAATAAGTGCAAGATTTGCCGGACATAAAAACAAACTTACTACAAGATTTTCTAAAATTGCCGATTTAGCTCGAGAAGCAAATTTCTGGGCATTAGATGATGGTTTTAATGTTGTTAGTGCAGCTCATGTTCAAAAAGCTTATGCTTTTGCGCTCGAACGCCATGGAATGCTTGAAACAAAATTAACCGATATGATTGAAGAAAAAATGATTCTTCTCGATACTGATGGTGAAAGGGTTGGGCAAATAAACGGTTTAGCCATATATAGTGCCGATTTTTATTCTTTTGCCCGCCCCACAAGAATAACTGCAACGGTTTCACTTGGAAGCGGCAGTATAATTAATGTTGAGCGTGAAGCCGGCATGAGCGGACGCCATTACAATAAAGGAGTTCTAATTATCTCAGGATACTTCAGAGAAACTTTTGGTCAGGATTTACCTTTGTCGTTTAATGCAAATCTTGTCTTTGAACAATCTTATGGAACTGTTGATGGTGATAGTGCATCATGCGCAGAAATCTTTGCTTTACTTTCTACATTATCGGGATTGCCGATTAAACAATCCATTGCAGTTACCGGCTCTCTTAATCAAAAAGGTGATGTTCAGCCCATTGGCGGTGTAAATGAAAAAATTGAAGGTTTTTTTGATGTGTGTAAAGCAAACGGATTAACTGGTAAACAAGGAGTAATAATACCAACTCAAAACATTCAAGAATTAATGCTGCGCAATGATATTATAGAGGCAGTAACTAAAGGTCAGTTCCACATTTATGCAATCTCACGTGTTGAAGAAGGTATAGAAATTCTTACAGGAAGGAAAGCCGGAAATAAAACTATTAAAGGATATGAACCCGGCAGTGTTTTTGACCTTGTTGAGAAAAAAATAAAAGATCTGTATGCTAAATCAAAAGCAGTTAAACCAGCCAATGAAACTCAATTAATTAAAAAAAGGGAAAAAGATAAACATGAACAAAAAGCTCGTAGAAATATTCGCAAAAACAAAAATCCTTAGCACATTAGGGCCAAGCACTCAGTCTGCAGGGTGCATAAAAAATTTAATCGAAGCAGGAATTGATGGAGTCCGGCTCAATTTTTCTCATGGTAATTATTCATTCTTTGAAAAATTGTATGAGGAAATTAACAAAGCTTGTATTGATGAAGAAACACCATTAGCTGTTGTTGTTGATTTACAGGGGCCCAAAATAAGAATCGGTGAATTGTCGAAACCGGAAATACAGCTCTCAGAAAACGATGTTATAGAAATTACCACAGATAACATTGTAGGAAACGAAAAAATAATCTCCACTTCCTACAAACCTTTACCACAAGACGCAGAAATAGGTAACACCGTTTTAATTGATGATGGGTTAATAAAGCTTAAGGTAATCGAGAAGAAAAATAATTCTGTGGTTTGCATTGTTCAAGCTGGCGGGGTTTTAAAACCAAAAAAAGGAATGAACCTTCCTGGGATGAAACTATCAGCAGAATCTTTTACTGAAAAAGATCGGAATGATATTTTATTTGCTGTAAAACACAGATTGGATTTTATTGCTCTATCCTTTGTTAGAAGTGCAAATGATGTCATAAGCTTAAGAGAATGGTTAAAAAGCCAGAACGCTGTTCGTCCGATAATTGCTAAGATAGAGAAAAAAGAAGCAATAGATAATTTTGATGAAATTCTTCAAGTTGCAGATGGAATAATGATAGCAAGAGGTGACCTCGGTGTTGAACTTCCTGCGAAAGATGTTCCGGTTCTTCAAAAAGATATAATAAAAAAATGCAATTGTGTTGGAAAACTTGTAATTACTGCAACACAGATGCTTGAGTCGATGATTCATAATCCGGTACCAACACGAGCTGAAGCATCCGATGTTGCTAATGCTGTTTGGGATGGAACCGATGTTGTTATGCTTAGCGGAGAAACTTCTGTAGGTAAATATCCTGTTGAAGCTGTTAGAATGATGAATGATATAATCAGGAATGCCGAACAAAAAATAAGTAATTTCCATGAATATGTTCTTGAGATCCCAAAAAGTATAGAAGCCAATTTATTTGATTCAGTCGGACGAGCAGTTAAAAATATAAGTGAACAAATAAATGCCAACGCAATAGTTGCTTTTACAGTTGAAGGGAGAACAGCTCGCAATCTTTCTAAATTTAGACCAAAGGCAAAGATAATTTCATTCACTAACAAATTTGAAACAATGAATAGTTTAAATCTTTACTGGGGTGTTGCATCTGTATTTTCTGAAAATGTTGATAAGGAACATATGGCAATAGAGGAAGCGAAGAAAAGAATTAAAGAATCCGGTCATTTAAATACCGGTGACCTTGTTATATTTACAGCTGGTGCACCCTACTCCGAAAAAAGCCGTGCTAATTGGATGCGGTTTGAAATTATTTAAATAAAAATTTTGACAATTGTTAATTTCAAGCATTTGAAATCTGATTACTGATTGGTGAAAAATTGAGATGAAGACTCAAGCACTTAAAATAGCCGATTGGTGGGAACAACATGAAAATGGAAAACTTCTCTGTACGCTTTGTCCTCGATACTGCACCATTGGAAATGGTCAAACTGGGTTTTGCTATATTAGACAAAATATTGATGGAAAACTCTATTCAATTGGCTATGGACGACCAACGGGATTTGCAATCGATCCAATTGAGAAAAAACCCCTCAATCATTTTTTACCAGGTACATCAATCCTAAGTTTTGGAACCGCCGGCTGCAACCTTGGCTGTAAGTTTTGTCAAAACTGGGCAATGAGCAAAGCAAAACTTGATGATGAAAATTCACTTTCAGTTTCACCAGAGGAAGTTGTTAGCATTGCAATCAAAAATCGTACACCATCAATTGCCTATACCTACAATGATCCTACCATTTTTGGTGAATATGTAATTGATATTTCGCAGCAAGCAAGAGAAAGGGGAATTAAGAATGTAATGGTGACTGCAGGTTACATAGATAAAAATGCACGAAAAGATGTTTACAAGTATATCGATGCAGCAAATGTTGATTTAAAAGCTTTCAGCGAAAATTTTTATAAAAGAATTACCTTTTCCCATTTGAATCCTGTTCTTGATACCTTGGTTTGGCTTAAGAATGAAACCAATATATGGTTTGAAATTACTACTTTGCTAATCCCAGGAGAAAATGATTCGGCTGAAGAAATAAAACAAGAATGTGAGTGGATCGTTAAAAATCTTGGTGAAGAAGTACCTGTTCATTTCACTGCATTTCATCCGGATTTTAAAATGCGGAACAAACCCCGAACTCCTGAAGCAACTTTATTAAACGCTAGAAAAATTGCTCTGAAATTGGGAATTAAATACTGCTATGTTGGAAACATTTTTCACTCTGAAGGGCATACTACCTTTTGCAGTAATTGTGGAGAGGTTCTTATAACACGAGATTGGCATAATGTAACTCAAAATAATCTTAAAACTGGCAGATGCCCGAAATGTTTAACAAAAATTCCTGGTATTTTTTATTAATACAGAATTATTTTTTCTTTACAGGACTTAAAACATCTTTTCGCCGACAAATCGATTAAGTTTTTGAAGAATTATTTATAATTTTCTTATCGTTATATTATTATCCCATAAGTCAGGTTAGCTATGAAAAAACTCATAACAATTTTCTTAATTTTTATGTTGGCACACACTCTCAGCAGTCATTCTCAGAACTTACCAATAATTCCAACGCCCAAGTTAGTCAAAGTGTTAAATGGAACGTTCAAATTAAAAGATAAAATTGTCATCTCAATTATGAATTCTGCTGAAGCTAATTCCTATACAGCAGATTTGATCATAAGAACACTAAAAGATTTTAATGGTGTTTCTGCATCGCTCGGGAATAATGGTGGAATTGAAATAAATTATATTGGTAAGGATGAGCAAGATCATGTAATAGCTAATTTAAGTGAAGATGGATATGTGCTCAGAATTTTAGAGAACAAAATTGAACTTAAAGCTAAAACCCCAAAAGGAATTTATTACGCTGCGATGAGTTTAATTCAATTACTTGAGAAAACAAATAATGAAATTAAATGTATTGAGATAATTGACTGGCCCGATATGGAAATAAGAGGAATCTCGGATGATATCAGCAGAGGTCAAGTATCTAATCTTGAAAACTTCAAGAAAATAATTTTCCATATAGCTAGATATAAAATGAATACTTATATGCCTTATTTGGAAGACATGCTTGAATTCGAAAAATATCCTTCAATTGGAAAAGGAAGAGGTGCACTTACAAAAGAAGAAGTAAAAGAGATTGTAGCATTCGTAAAAAAGAATTTTGTTGAAGTAATTCCTATTTTTCAAACACTTGGCCATTATGAGAATATTCTTTCACAAAACGAGTTTGTAAAATATGCCGAATTCCCAGGTGCTGCATCTTTAAACGTTTCGAGTGAGGATACATACACCTTTCTTGAAGATTTACTTAAAGAGGTATTTTCACTTTTCCCTTCTGAATATTTTCATATGGGTGCAGATGAAAGCTGGGATGTGGGGCTGGGAGCAAGTAAAAAATTAGTACAAGAATCAAATATTGCCGTTGTTCATGCAAATCACTACAAAAAGGTTTATAATATTTGTAAAAAATATAATAAGAAAGTAATGATGTATGGTGATATACTTCTTGATCATCCACAAATTTTGGATTTAATTCCAAAAGACATAACAATTGTAGATTGGCATTACGGTGCAGAACCAAATTACTCTTCCACAAAAAAAATAAAACAAGCAGGGTTTAATTACATTGTCTCGCCTTCAGTTTGGAATTTTGTAACCATTTTTCCTGTTAATTCCATCTCACTTCCAAATATTAAGTACCTAGTTAAATCCGGTATACAGAATGAATCAATTGGGATGGTCAATTCAAATTGGGGTGATTATGGAGCCGAAACATTTAAAGAATTTGTGCTTTATAATTATGCTTGGTCTGCCCAATGCTCTTGGAGTTTTGATGATAGTGATTTGAATAAATTCACTAAAGATTATTTTAACGATTTTTTTGGAATTGATGACTCTCGTTTATCCAATTTTTATAAGACTCTTAGCGAACCTCACAATCAAATTCCATGGCATAACATATGGCGCCACCCGCTGCTTAAATTTAAGGAACCAGGATGGTGGGAACCGCGAGTTTCAAAGGTTGAGCAGATTACATGGAATGAGCTTACACTTTCAGCAATTGAAAATGACCTTGCACAAGTTAAATCTCTTGTTAAAAAAAATAAAGATCATCTTGAACTGCTGCATTATATTTTAAAGCTTACCAATTGGTTCAAAATGAAAGTTGAAACACAGTTTGCCATTCAGAAGTTAATAAATGATAAAGAATCGGGGGATTTAAGTTTTGTTAGTAATGCAATTGACTCGAACATTTCTGTGCTACAGTCACTTAAGCAGGATTTTAGAAAACTGTGGCTGCGATACTACAAAGAAGCTAATCTGAAAATGATTGAAGATAAATTTGACCGACTAATTAAATACTTTGAGGAAACTAAAAGCACTCTTACTTTAAGGTCAATTGAAAACTACAACCCACTAATTAAAAGTAAATGGTTATACTTCAAACAAAATGATTCCAGTTATGCTTCAAACGCAGAGTTTACTACAACCATAGTAGTAGAAGACAATATAGATGAAGCATATTTTCAGTTAATGGGAAACACGCATGCAAAACTTTTTATTAATGACAAGTTTGTTGATGAAGTATTTGTTAAGCACAGTCTTTCACTTTTAGTTGACTATAAAAGGATAAAGCTTATCAATGTTAAACCATTTTTAATTAGTGGTAAAAACAGCATCAGAATAATTGCAGAAACTTTTAATAATGATGGTGCTGGGTTTAACTTAATGGGGCGAATTAAATATCCAGGTACAGAGCAGTTTGTAATGAGCGATGACAAAAGTGATTCGAAAGTTGGTTGGGCTGGACGCCAGATTGGCAGCACTGTTTGGGGAAATGTAATTTCAAAACCTTATCCGCTGGAAGTAATTGCACCTAATTTCGAAACTCTCAGAACTAGCTGGATTGAGCGATAGAATTCGGATTAAAAATAATTCAAAAATCATACGGTTAATTTAATGGCAAGTCTTAAAAATAAAATAGTCTTAATCACTGGTGCTTCTTCAGGAATTGGTATGGCATGTGCTGAAGCATTTGCTAGAAAGGGTTCAAAACTTATTTTATGTGCAAGGCGTTTAGAAAGGTTAACTGAATTAAGAACAAGATTAGTTAAAAAATTCAAAGTAGAAATTCTTGCTTTTCAACTTGATGTGAGGAACCGAGCAGCAGTTAAAAAAGCTGTTGAGAATTTACCCAATAAGTGGAAACAAGTAGACATACTTATAAACAATGCTGGTCTTGCGCGGGGCTTAAGCAAGCTCCATGAAGCAGATACTAAACATTGGGAGGAAATGATAGATACAAATTTGAAAGGTCTTCTAAATGTTACTCGCTATGTGCTTCCGTTAATGGTAGCAAAATCATCCGGGCACATAGTTAACATAGGATCAACAGCTGGACATGAAGTCTATCCTATGGGAAATGTTTATTGTGCAACGAAATTTGCAGTTAAATCACTAACTCAATCAATTAGATTAGATGTTCTAGACAAAGATATTAAAGTAACATCTGTTGATCCTGGGATGGTACTTACAGAGTTTTCGAAGGTTAGATTTTCAGGAGATGAAAGCCGGGCAAAAAAAGTATACGATGGCATTAAACCTCTTTCACCCAATAATGTTGCTGATGCTATATTGTTTTGTACAACACGTCCTAAAAATGTGAATATAAATGAAATTATTCTAACACCTATTCACCAAGCATCATCTACACAAATTTATCGTCAGAATATAAAAACAAAATAAAATAACTAAAGGAACAAACTTACATCTCCGGCACCAACTCTAACGATTTCTGGAGTATCGGTGCTTAAATCAACTATACTTGAGGGCTTTCCTCCTAATGGTCCTTGAGAAATCATTAAATCTATTTTATTGTGAAAAATATTTTTAATTTCTAAAGGGTCCAATATTAATTCTCCCTTTCTGTTAGTGGTGCTTGTGCTGACTATGGGATTTCCTAACTCAGCAACTAACTTTAACGTTATAGCATGCTTAGGTATTCGGATTCCAACTGTTTTTCTTTTCGTCCATAACTTTTTAGGAACTTGCTTTGCTGCTGGTAATATGAAAGTGTATGGACCAGGCAGTAATTTTTTCATCACCTTATATGCATAATCCGAAACTCTTGCATATTTTGATATGTCTTTAAGATCTGAACACACAAAACTAAAAAGTTTTGTTACACCATCGTTTTTAATATCAAAAATCCTCTGAAGTGCTTGTTTATTAAAAATATCACATCCAATTCCATAAACGGTATCTGTAGGATAAATGATGACTCCACCATCTTGCAATACTTTCAATGCTTTGTTTAAGTATCTAAGCTGTGGATTTTCCGGATGAAGTTCAAAATATTCCACTTTATCTCCTTTAAAAAACTTGTACTCACTTTACTATTTTAATATGATATTGCTCAATAAACACTTATAAAATAGCAAAATTCCTTTGAAAACATCATTTTTTAAGCCAGAGAAGTTAAATCTCATATATACTATTTCTTCTTTTTTAAGAATTAATTGCTATATTTACACCTCAATTTTTGAAATACAACCTTGGAGAATGAATGGCAAGAGTTTGTCAATTAACAGGCAAGAAACCTGTTTATGGAAATAGCGTATCCCATGCACATAATCGTACAAAAAGAAGATTTTTACCAAATTTACAGAAAAAACGAATTTGGGTTCAGGAATTGAATCGATTTGTTACGCTTCAGCTTTCTTCAGAAGCCATCAAAAATATTGCTAAGAATGGAACATCGGAGATTGCTAAACTTGTAAATACAAAAAAAGTTAGAGCAAGATAGTACTTGATATTTCTTTAAAACAAAAAAGGAAAGCAAAAATGCTTTCCTTTTTTTATTAATTGTTACTGAGATTACTCTCGAACAACCCAAACCTTAATTTTGGCATTTACCGATGAGTGAAGTTTAA
The DNA here is from genome assembly GCA_013388515.1 of Ignavibacteriaceae bacterium. Classification (GTDB taxonomy): domain Bacteria; phylum Bacteroidota; class Ignavibacteria; order Ignavibacteriales; family Ignavibacteriaceae; genus XYD12-FULL-36-8. The sequence goes on from JACAFC010000162.1 coordinate 25,025, forward strand.
TATTAACTCCATAAATACCTAATGACTTTATTTGCTCCTCGATTTCAATCTTGCGCTTATCAATCTCATAACCTTTTTCTTTTAGAGCATCAGCAATCATTTGGCTTGTGACGGTACCAAAAATCTTATCTTCCTCTCCAACTTGCACTGGTATTGTAACCGAAACTTTTTCAAGTTCAGAAGCTAATTTTTCGGATTTGGCTAATTCTTGCTGTTCTTTCTTTAAATGAACTTTTTTCTCTTCTTCAAGAGCTTTTAAATTACCTTTTAAGGCAGAATAAGCAATTCCATTTGGGAATAGATAATTGCGGGCAAAACCAGATTTTACCTCAATAACATCTCCAATTTTTCCAAGAGATTCAAAATCTTTTCTTAATATTACTTTCATTCAATCCTCCGTTCTTTATCTAGCACTTTCAGAAACATATGGAAGAAGTGCCATATGTCTTGCTCGCTTTATAGCCAAACTTAGTTGACGTTGATATTTTGAAGATGTACCGGTTATTCTTTTAGGAATAATCTTGCCTTGTTCTGAAATAAACTTTTGTAAAAGTTTAACATCCTTAAAATCAATGTACTTAATGTTATTTTGTGTAAACCTGCAAACTTTTTTTGTTTTAATCTCTTTTTTCATTCACTTGCCATTAAATTATTTAATTAGATTTGATTCTTCGTTAGATAAAAATTTATCGAATGAGTCGTTACTGAAACCTGATGGATCCTCTTCAGAAAAAACATCTCCATCTTCAGCTTCAACTACATGGCCGTTATCATCATCAAATTTCAAACGTTTATTTAAAAACTGAATTCTTCTAGCCTTAATTTCAACAATACTTCTATTATGCCCATCATCAGATTTCCAGCTTCTACTTTGTAACTCGCCATCAACTAATACAGCTGAGCCTTTTTTTAATCTTTCACGACAACTTTCAGCCAATTTATTCCAAGCAACAACCCCGACATAACAAACGTCCTCCTGCCATTGATTCATGCTATCTCTATATTTTCTGTTAGATGCAATTGAAAAATTTGCAACCGGTGTATTATTTGTCGTTTGCCTAAAAATAGGATCTTTAGTTAAATTTCCTGCGACAATCACATAGTTGATTTCGGGCATTCTCAAGTCGGCCATTTTTTTTCCTCCATGCTAGATCACAATTTTATTATTAACAATTAATTATTCATCCTCTGTTTCGGATAATTTAGGGGTTGGTTCAATTTCTTCTAAGGCTGGTTCAATTTGCTGAATTGTTGCAGCTTTATTTTTTTCAATTTGTTCTAAAGCCAAAGCATCTAATTTAATATTTATAAACCTTAGGATATGATCATCCAAAGTATAAAATCTCTCTAGTTTTGAAATAATGGATGTAGGCGCATTGAATCTGAAAACTGCATAATATCCAATTTTACTTTTATTAACTGTGTAGGCGAGTCTTTTTCTTCCCCAGTTTTCAATCTCCTTTATTTCACCACCGTTAGTTGCTATCGTTTCTTTAATTTTAGCAATAATTCCCTCTATCTGAGGGTCATCGAGGGCTGCATTAATGAGTACAGTACTTTCATATATTTGATTTTTCATTTTTTCCCTTCGGATAAAAAGCCCTCCCTAAAGAGAGCAGGGTTAAACATAATAAATTAAAAACGTCCAAATTTATTTAATTCGTTTTGTAATTACAAACAATTTTAGTTACCAGTATAAGTTTAATTTTAATAATGATATTTCAGGTTTAAACTTAATATATCCAATTTTGTTAATTTTCTCTACTATTAGCGTCCAATAATAGCTTTTTTCCACCATAAATGAATGATTCAGATAATAAGAAGCATTTAGTAAAAACACTTTCTAACAATTTGCCAGCCGCCGGCGGAAAATCCTTAAGTACGTAATCAGCAACATCTTCTTTACCAAAACTTTCGTCTTTCACTCCAATTCGAATCCGGCTAAATTCTTGTGATGATAAATGGTATATTATTGAAGAAACCCCCTTATGACCGCCGTCTCCACCCGATATCTTAACCCGAACTGATCCAAGTTCTAAATCTATATCATCGTGAATTACCAGGAGTTCTTCCTTTGAAACTTGGTACTGATCTAAAGCCTGAATAGCGGAAAGACCGCTGTTGTTAACATATTGTGATGGTTTAATCAAAGCAAACTGATTATTACCGATTACATGTTCAGCATAGTAATAATCATTTTTAGAGGGTAAAAACGAAATGGAGTACTTGCTTGTTAAATAATCCAAAAACAAAAACCCAGCATTATGACGAGTATTTTTATAACGTGTACCCGGGTTTCCAATACCCAATAATAGTCGCACTTTTAGAGCTAGTCTTTTTCCTCTTCTTCAGCAGCTTTACCTTTACCAATAACTTCCGGCTCTGCAGGAGCTTCTGCAGCAGCTTCACCAGGAACCGGTTCTTTTTCAATTTTTGGATGAACCACGGTTACAATCACTGCTTCTGCTGGTGTTAATATTGAAATATTCTCAAATGAAAGATCTGTAGGGTGTATTGCTTCACCCAATTTTAAATTTGTAATATCAACCGTAAGAAATTGAGGTATATCCTTGGGATAGCATTCGATTTCAAGTTTATGAAGAACTTGTTGAACTATACCACCTTCTTTTATACCAACTGCAGTTCCTTGGAATTGAATCGGTACTTCCAGTTGAAATTTTTCGCCTTCAATTAATCCCAGCAAATCAAAATGAACAATTGATTCGGTTACAGGATCAAATTGAACATCTTTAATAACACATTCATAGTTTTTGTTATCATCAAGCTCCAAAGAAATCAAGTTTGTTTTAGCTGTAAACACAAAAGGTTTAATAGCTTTTTCAGCCACATCAATAGGAATTGGTTCATTAACCCTAGAATAGAAAATTCCAGGCACTCTTCCATTTTTCCTCAGAGTACTGAGGGTGCTTTTACCCATTTGGGTTCGAATATTTGCTTTTAATGCTTTTTTCTCCATTACTGCTCCAGTATTAAATTATCCTTTATCAACATCGAATAGTGAACTAATTGATTCATTATCATGAGTTCTTTTAATTGCTTCTGCAAAAATTTCAGCCGCTGAAACCACAGTTATTTTTTCAAGGTTGTCACTATGCTTAAAATTTATTGTGTCCGAAACCATAAGGTTTGTTAGTTGTGAATTTTGTATCCTTTCAATTGCAGGACCAGAAAATATAGGATGCGTAATTGCACCATAAATATTTTTAGCGCCTTCCTTTTTTAAGGCATCGATTGCGCCAACGAATGTACCCGCGGTATCGATTAGATCATCAACAATAAGAACATCTTTATCTTTTACACTTCCAATAATTTGAACAACTTCAGCAAGATTTTGTTTTGGTCTTCTTTTATCAATTACAACAAGACTCGCATTTAGCCTTTTGGCATATGATCTGGCTATCTTTATACCACCAACATCTGGAGAAACAACCACTAAATTTTCTTTGATATTATTAAACAATCCACTAAAAATTGAAGAACCATATAGATGGTCGAAAGGAATATCAAAAAAACCCTGTATTTGAGCTGCATGAAGATCCATAGTAATAACCCTATCAGCTCCAGCAACCGTAATTAAATTAGCGACAAGTTTTGCTGTGATTGAAACTCTTGGCTGATCTTTTCTGTCTTGCCTGGAGTATCCAAAATATGGTATAACTGCCGTTATTCTTTGTGCTGAAGCTCGTTTTGCAGCATCAACCATTATCAAAAGCTCTAGCAAATTTTCAGCTGGAGGATTTGTTGATTGAACTATAAATATATCTGAACCTCTAATATTTTCAAGATATTTCACCCAAATCTCACCATCACTAAATCGCTTCAGCTCTATTAAACCTAATGGTTTATTAAGATTATGGGCGATTTTTTCAGCTAGTGGAAGATTAGAACTGCCTGAAAAAATTTTAAGATTTTCAGTAACCATTTTTGGCTTATCACCAACATTTTTTTCAGAAAAGAGTCACAAATATATGTATTTAAGTATGGTATGTCAATAAAACTCAACTGCTAATATTTTGGGAAATCAATCCTTTTTCTTCCTAAAAAGAAAAATTACTACGATTAAAAGCACAATCCCAGAAAGAACATATATCCAATAGGGGGTCTCTTTCAACTTGAAAGGCTTGAATGTAACTAATATTGTTTTGCCACTTCCAATATCACTCAAAGTGTAATTCCAGATTAATGTTCGACCTTCTTTTTCCTGTGCATTGTGAGTAATAATTTCACCGCCAAAAGTATATTTATACTGAATTTTAAAGTCGCTCCTATTTACTCCGAACCCGGTAGCAATTGGAGGAATAAATTGGGAAAATACTTTTTGACCCGTAGCTCCATCTCTTAAAGAAAATTTATATTCCTTAAAAGATTTGTGGTTATTTAGAGAGTCGATATTATTAAAGGTTAGCTCAATGAGCGAATGCATTGTACTGTCAGTTGAATCCGCGTAAACTTCTATCTCCTCAATTGTGTTATATGGTGATGAGAATGCGCTTTTCAAAGAATCTTCATTGAATAGCCCAATTTTTTCAGCTATAACGGAGTTTTCGTTTCCTGAAGATTTCATCCAATAACTTATCCTCATTACTCCAGAACCATCAGCATAAAGATTGACATCCTGTATATAATTTAAGCATCCTATACCTAGAGACGATACAAAGACAAAAAAGAAGTTTCTAAGAGTGCTAAGATTATTCATTAATATTTTGGTTGAATATTTGATTAGTGTTTAAAATTAACAAAAACAATTTATAGAATTATTTCCTTTTTTTCATTAAGTTTCGCCCTAAATTTTTTCAGGATTTATTATGCCAACTTATCAGTATAAATGTTTAGCTTGCGGACACAAATTTGAAATGTTTCAAAAAATGAATGACCAGCCAATTAAACATTGCCCAGAGTGCAAAGGTGAGGTAAAACGTTTGCTAGGAGCTGGGGCGGGTCCAATCTTTAAAGGCAGCGGATTTTACCATACAGATTATAAAAATGCAAAAACAGAAAGTAAATCTTCTAAATCTAAACCATCCAGTTCAAAGGATTAGCTTAAGACAATATTTGGCAGCTGGGTTTTAATTTGTCTGTATTCTCCCCTTTTTATTGTATTCTCTTTTAATAAATGAATAGACTAAAAATCTGCTCCAAGAGAAATATAGAATTTGGGCTTGGTGAAGCCATCAACATTGTATGCCCATGCAACATCAAACCGAACAAGAAAATATAGGAAAAAAACACGGGCGCCTACACCGGTACCCATAAGCAAATCCTTGGTTACTACATTTCCATTTGAATTACGTTCAAATAATTTAAGGTTTTTGTCTTTATTCCAAGCTGCACCAGCATCAATAAAGGCAACACCTAAAATATTTCTGAAAAGAATTGGTAATGCACCAGTAACCAAATATCGGATTAGAGGAAATCTGAATTCCATATTCACAAGCGAGAAGCGTGTACCTATTCTTTCTGCATAATCGAATCCTCTTAAAGGTAGTGCGGCTGTGAGGAATGCAAAATCTGAAGCTGATTCTAATGGAATATCAGTTGTTGCGAAGGATCTATTTATCCAATTTTCAATGCCCCCGATAAAGAATCTTTGTGGATTAGCACCAGCGGAATATCCTCCAGAGTAACGAAATACAAATGAATAGTCCGTCCAAAATCTAAAATATCTTCTGTAATCCGCTTGAAGCGAATAAAAGCTAAGCTTAGAGTCGGATAGTCCAGGGTTTCCATAAAAATCAAAACGATACCGTGAACCGTCAATGGGCGAAGTATATCCCCAGAGTACATTATCATGAACAAAGCTGAGTGAAGGAATAACATAAGAGACCTTTTGAGTAACTTCAGTTGGGTCATCCAAATTCTCTTGAGATATATTTAGCCAGCTTAGCCCGGCATCAAATCTTTTAAATCTGTTTAGTGGATAACTTAAAGACCCAACAGCACCAAAATTTCTGAACCGCACCAGATTAGAATTAAACCCTCGAGTTAAAAAAACAAACCTTGCAGTATGAAAAGCTTCGATTCCATAATCAATTCTTTCGGGTAGATAATAGTAAGCTAGACCATAATCACTGTTTTTTAAATCTATCTGAAGGCTTGTAATTCCAATCAATCTGTGATTACCCAAAATATCACTAAAAGAAATAACTGTTGTGCCTTGCAGTCCATATAATGAACTATAACCTGCATTAGCGTATATCAGATCAGGTGAAAATGTAATTTTATACTTGTTTACTTTATAATTGCCTTGTTTATCAAGGTTGTTAACAAGCGTAAATTTCGAATCATCGACGCGGTTTGTATCTCTTGGAAGATTGAAATCATTTCCAAAAATGTAATTACTAAAATCAATCTCGACTGAATCGCCATAAACCTTTGAAGTATCGACAATATTTCCAACATAAATATCTAAAGAATCATTTAAAGAACTTTTTAACGCTGTTGAACTGTCCCGTTCAACAAATATTTCAGATGAATCTTTTTTTAATAAATTCGAAATGTAGAGAGTTGGCTCAAGCTTATTTAGTTCCAAGTTTGATTCGAAAGGATTATTCATCAAAAATATATTGAATGCAGATTGGTAAAGAGAAGTGAATGATAATTTTTTACCGTCTTTTGAAGCAGATAACTGATACAAACCATTTAATGAATTTGTAACTGCTACAATTTCATTTTTATTATCCAGGTCATGAAT
>JACAFC010000182.1 GCA_013388515.1 Ignavibacteriaceae bacterium
CCAAATCTTTAAATAGAATGCAGTAAGTTCATGGCCTTGATCCTTAAGAAGTCTCAAAGCAACTGAGCTGTCAACTCCACCAGAAAGTAAAACTGCAATTTTCATTTATAATGTAATTTGATTTTTTATTTACAGAGCAAATTAAAAAAGAACATCATTAGTTGCTTGCTAAACGGATGAAATAATATTTAGTTTCGAGTGTTTTATTCGTGACCATTCATGTAATTAGTGGCAAAAAACGGTGTTGCCACGAATTACACTAATTTAACACTAATAATAATGAATGATTTAATTTTTAAAGAAGAAACGTTTCAAATTATCGGCATTTGTATGAATGTTCATAATATTCTTGGAGGTGGATTCTTAGAAATAGTTTATAAAGATGCAATTGAATATGAATTAAGGAAATCTGGTATTGAGTACGAAAGAGAAAAGCAATTTGACATAACTTACAAGGACATTATCCTGCCTCACAAATTTTTTGCTGATTTCATAGTATTCGATAAGATTATACTCGAAGTAAAAGCTGTTGAAGGAATTCCAGATGAGTTTATAAAATTAGCAATAAATTATCTTGCTGTTTCAAAATGCAAATTAGCGTTAATAGTAAATTTTGGGAGAGACAAATTAACCTATAAACGAGTTGTGCTCTAATTCGTGACTATTCGTGTTATTCGTGGCAAAAAACAATCTGCCACGAATTACACTAATTAACACTAATAGTAAATCTCATTCAAACTCAATGAACACTTCTTTATTCAACTCTACTTTAATTCCCGGTATATCCTTAACTAATTTTTTAACCTCTTCAAATGAGTCTGGATTAAATTTTTTGAACTGCTCCAGTTTATCTTTATCTGCGATCAATTGTCCGAAATCAATATCAAATAAAGTAACAGTATTTCCATCAACATGAGTTGCATTTGTATTTACAATTTCTCCGTCAATTTTAAGTTCAACTTTAGCTTTCATATTCTTCATAAATTTAACCATGTTTTCAAAATCTGCTGTGTCGGGTTCTGCTGGTGTTTCTGAGTTGAGTTGAGAGGTTTCTTCTTGCGCCTTAACCTCTTTCTTTTTTTCATCCGGAAGAGAGAATATTATTTTGTTAGGACTCCCTTTGATAAACTTAAAGTGAACTAACTTCTCAGCTGGATCAGTATCTTGTGCAGGTTCAGCCATCGGCATTTCATCGGAAGGATCCTGGTTTACTTTAACCTTGTTAATATCCTTGAATTTATAAATTGCTGTATAACCTTCCTTCTCATCCGTTTTAATTGTTTTTACAGAAACAAACTCAACCCCCTCGCCTAATTCGGAAGTTTTAGCTTTAATTTTTTCTTCCTCGAATAAATTAAATTCTTGCGGCGGTTGAGTAGAATCTGCAAAAGCTGCAGCAAACTCAGTAAACATCTTTATGATTTCCTTTCCAACAAAAATATTTTCTTCAACCAATCCCGAACCATCCTTTTTCACAGTTATAACAGTATGCATTTCAATGCAGCCGGTGAAGAGAATTGCTAATATGCTAAGCATTGATAATTTAAAGAACCATTTCATTTTATTTTTCCTTTCATCTTTAAAATTCATTATCTCTTTTAATATGTACGATAAAATATCATACTTTAGTATTCAGGGCTTAAGTCAGCTTCATAAGTTATTTGTTCTAACCCCAGTTTTATAGCTGGGGTTAATCCGAGGCAATAAAAATAGGGACTTTAGTCCTCGCTTATAAAAGATTACTTGCCAACTCAGCAAGTTCTGATCTTTCACCTTTTTCAAGATTTACATGTGCGTAAAGTTTTTCACCTTTGAAATGCTCAATTAAATAAGATAATCCGTTTGATTGCGAATCGAGATAAGGATGATCGATCTGATAAATATCTCCTGTAAAAACAATTTTAGTTCCTTGTCCAACACGAGTAATAATTGTTTTAATTTCATGAGGAGTTAAGTTTTGCGCTTCATCAACTATAAAGTAAATTCTCTGCAAGCTTCTGCCGCGAATGTATGACAAAGGTTCTATCACAAGTTTTTCATCTTTAACTAAATTATTTATCTGCTGATGCTGTTTGTCGTTCTCACCAAATTGATCTTCAATAACCCTGAGATTATCCCACAACGGCTGCATGTATGGCTCAATTTTACTTTGAACATCTCCCGGCAGAAATCCAATATCTTTGTTGCTTAGAGGAATTATCGGTCGAGCAACAAATATCTGTCTATAATTTTTTCTTACCTGTAATGCACTTGCTAGTGCCAACAGAGTTTTACCTGTCCCGGCTTTACCAGTAAGAGACACTAGAGGAATTTCGGTATTCGTAAGTGCATCTACGGCAAAAGTTTGTTCAGCGTTTCTCGGCTTAATACCGTAAATAACATTCTTATCAATCTTTCTAAATTTTTCTTTCTCTTGATCAATGCTTGCAAGCACTGAACGCATCTTATTCCTAAAGATGAAATACTTGTTGGGTAAAATCTCACCTTTCAGTTTTTTGGTAACTTCCTTTGCAGCTACATCAAAAGGCGGCTGGAAAAATTTGATTAGAGTTTCATCGTTAAAGTCTTCAACTATTTCTTTTCCGCTGTAAAGATCTTCAATATTAGTAACTCGATCGGTAGTGTAATCTTCGGCAGGAATACCAAGCGCTTTTGCTTTCATTCTTAGGTTAACATCCTTCGTAACAAGAATTACTGCAGCACCATTTTTTCTTTGGTTGAGATCGAAAGCAATGCTTAGAATTCTGTGATCGGAATTATCTTCCTTGAAAATATCTTTTATTTCCGGATTTAATCCTTTTGATATTGCAATGCTGACTTTTCCAAATCCTTTGCCCATTGAAATGCCGCCATCGAACAGAGCTTTACCGGTAAGTGAATCAAGAGTTCTTGCAAATTCTCTGGCATTCAGATTAATTACCTGACTGCCGCGCTTGAAATGATCAAGTTCCTCAATAACCGGCAGCGGAATTACAACATTGTTTTCCTGGAATTGTCTGATTGAAGTTGCATCATGAAGAATTACATTCGTGTCGAGTATGAATGTTTTGGGGGATTTTCTCTTTTTAGTGCTGATTGCTAATTCCTTTTAATGTTTTTTGTAAATATCTAAAAATTATTGTGGAAAATAAAACGATTTGAAAAAACCCTACGATTTATCGTGGGACTTATTAGCGTAAAACACAACGGCTTTAACCATGATAAAAAAAATCTTTACTTTGAGACAATCATATTTTGTTCATGGCTAAAGTCAAATTTTTTATGATTTCACGCCCCGTGCTGAAGCGTTGGGTTAATATACCCCCGAATCTGTAAGCTATAGAATAAGTTTATCAATAAAATTGATAGTTGAATTAGTTTCGCATATATTTGTCAAAAAAATTTTCAACTTTTGAATAAAATATTTTTAACAAAAACAATACTCGTTTTCAAAATAATTTTAGAGTCTAACAAGCGTAGCCACTCATCGAGTGGCTATTTTTTTAATAGCCCATCCCAACCCTTCCCAAAGGTAAGGGCTTTTGGAATTTTTAAATTAAGACAGATAAATTTTAACTCATGACAGATAATAAAGCAAAACTAATTCTTGAAGATGGAACCGAATTCACCGGTAAAAGTTTTGGATACCGGAAACCAACTAACGGAGAAGTTGTTTTTAACACCGGAATGGTTGGTTATCCCGAAACTATGACAGATCCCTCTTACCGCGGACAAATTTTGGTCTGCACTTATCCGCTAATCGGTAATTATGGTGTACCCGGTAATGAGAAAGAAGATAATCTCTACAAACATTTTGAATCGGATGAAATACATGTGAGAGGTTTAATTGTTTCAGATTATTCTGCAGAACAAGATCATTGGAATTCCAAACGATCTCTCGCTGATTGGATGAATGAACATAAAATTCCCGGCATAACTGGTATTGATACTCGAATGTTAACTCGCCATCTCCGCGAAAAAGGAACTATGCTTGGCAAAATTGTTTTTAATATGCAAGATGAAATAGATTTTGAAGATGTGAATGCAAAGGACTTAGTTTCCGAAGTAAGTGTAAAAGAGCCAATCGAGTATAAACGAGGCAAAAGAAAAATTGTTCTGGTTGACTGCGGAACTAAAAATAATATCATCAGAGCCTTTCTCGGCAGAAATATTTCTGTGCTGAGAGTTCCTTACAACTATGACTTTTCAAAAGAGAAAGTAAATGGAATTTTAATCTCCAATGGACCTGGTGATCCGAAGATTTGTAAATCAACCATAGAACACACAAAAAAAACTATGGAAAAGAACATTCCAATTCTTGGTATTTGTTTGGGAAGCCAGATTCTAGCACTTGCTTCAGGAGCCAACACGTACAAATTGAAATACGGGCATCGCGGTCACAACCAGCCATGCAACGAACACGGAACAAAAAGATGTTACATCACCTCGCAAAATCATGGGTACGCTGTTGAGAGTGAAAGTTTACCTGAGGATTGGCGTGCGTGGTTCACAAACGATAATGATGGAACAAACGAAGGTATAATTCATATTTCAAAACCATTTTTTGCTGCACAGTTTCATCCAGAAGCTTCGCCAGGTCCGGATGACAGTGAATTTATTTTTGACATGTTCGTGAGAACTCTAAACTAAAAATCTTTTGCGTCTCAGCGTCTTGGCGTGAAATATTTCTCGCAAAGTCGCGAAGACGCTAAGAAGCTTTAATAAAGATTTATTTAATTATTAAAAAATTATGATTAAAAAAGGTAAACCAAAAAAAGTTTTAATTCTCGGATCAGGTGCACTTCAAATTGGTCAAGCGGGAGAGTTTGATTACTCCGGCAGCCAGGCAATTAAAGCACTTAAAGAAGATGGTATCGAATCGGTTCTTATCAATCCAAACATCGCTACAATTCAAACCTCCGAAGATTTTGCTGATAAAGTTTACTTCCTTCCTATCAAAACAGAGTTTGTTGAAAAAGTAATTGAGAAGGAACAGCCTGACAGCATCCTTCTGCAATTTGGCGGACAAACAGCTTTGAATGTTGGCGTTGATCTTTTTGAAAAAGAAATTTTGAAGCAGCATAATGTAAAAGTGTTAGGCACACCGGTCGAAGCAATTCAAGCAACCGAAGACAGATTGCTCTTCGCTCAAAAAGTTACTGAGATCGGGTTGAAAGTTGCAGTGAGCAAAACCGCACAAAATGTTGAGGAAGCAATTGCCGCTGCAAGATCAATCGGTTACCCCGTAATGGTAAGAATAGCTTATGCGCTTGGCGGTCTCGGTTCTGGAATAGTAAATAATGAAACAGAATTGATAGACAAAGCTAAAAGAGCATTTGCTTTCACAAATCAAATTTTAATTGAGGAGTCGCTTTACGGCTGGAAAGAAGTTGAATATGAAATCGTACGCGATAAATACAACAACTGCATCACCATTTGCTCGATGGAAAATATTGATCCGATGGGAATTCATACCGGTGATAGTGTTGTTATTGCTCCCGTTCAAACTTTATCCGCACAGGAAAACTTTAAGCTTCGATCTATCGGAATAAAATTAATTCGTCATCTTGGTGTTGTTGGTGAATGCAACATTCAGTATGCTCTCGATCCAAACTCAGACGATTACAGAATCATCGAAGTGAATGCCAGATTAAGCAGAAGCTCAGCACTTGCATCAAAAGCAACAGGTTATCCGCTTGCTTTTATCGCAACAAAACTTGCAGTTGGCTATGCACTTAACGAAATAGAAAACATCATTACAAAAGAAACATCGGCTTGCTTTGAACCTGCACTTGATTATGTGGCACTTAAATTTCCGCGATGGGATTTGCAGAAATTCAAATTAGTAAGTACTCAGCTTGGATCAGAAATGAAATCTGTCGGCGAAGTTATGTCTCTTGGCAGAAGTTTCGAAGAGATTCTTCAAAAAGCAATTAGAATGCTTGATGTTGGA
>JACAFC010000259.1 GCA_013388515.1 Ignavibacteriaceae bacterium
ACCATGTTGAACATAACTGCTCAAGAACGGATCGTCCGCCTGCACATCACCAAATTGCCGGAGGGCGTATATCTGGCCACGTCCGACGATGTGCAAGGATTGGTTGCCCAGGGTCGCACCGTCGTGGAGACCGTTGAAATTGCCCGCGATGTTGCCCGCAAACTGTTGGAAGCACAGACAAACCTGAAGTTACCCGAAGTCAAAGAAAGTTTCGATCTGCCAATCGTAATCGGGGGATAATCCTATGGGGCGCTTGGCAGGTTTCAAGTATCGCCAGATCGTCAAAAAACTCAAGGCCTTTGGCTTTGAGTTTTTCCGTCATGCGGCAGGCAGTCACGAGATCTGGCACAATCCCAAAACAGGGAGGTTCACTACCATCCCAAACCATCCCGGTGATATGCCGGAAGGAACGTTGCGGGCTATCTTGAAACAGGCGGATATCGAGCCAGATGAATATCTTGAAAAATAACCAGATGGCATCAGGTCTACCTCCTTCTGCGCCAGTGATCGCTGATCAGGTTTCTGCTCATTAAACACTTGCCAAAATTTTTAGTGATCATCAATGGTATACTTACACTGTACTTACAGAAAAATGCAAGTACAGGAGTCGTATATGTTGCGCAAACTCTTCAAAACCGGTAACAGCATCGTCGTCTCTCTGCCGAAAGACATCATCGAACCTCTCGGGGTTTCCGAAGGCACGGATGTCTCGGTGGAGCTCGATCGCAAGAATTGGCAAATCATCATTCGCCCTGCCAAATATCCAATTGCAGGGGGCATCGATGAAAATTTCGCACGCCAGTTGGCGGAGTTTATTGAGGAGTACCGCCCGGCATTAGAAGCCCTGTCCAGGTAATGCGTTATCTGACGCCTGAGCAGGTGCTGTTCATCCATGCGCGTGTGATTGCTGAAACAGGCGGCGAACACGGCCTCCGCGATTTGGGATTGCTGCAATCCGCGGTTGCCCGTCCACAGGCTGTTTTCGATGGAAAAGAGTTGTATCCCGACATTCACTATAAGGTTGCTGCCCTTTTGGAATCCTTGATCAACAATCACCCATTTGTCGATGGCAACAAACGCACCGGGATCACAGCCGCAGCCATGTTCCTGCGCATCAACGGGTATTCCCTGTCTGCGTCGAACGAGGAGGTAGTGTCCTTTGTGCTTTCCATTGCCTCAGGGGAGCAAACGATCGAAACTATCGCAGAATGGCTGAAATCGCATAGGATAATAACCTGAATGGCATATCAAATATCAGCCATGGGGACGGCACAATTGCGAAACCTTCACCGTGCTCGAATCGTGGTCGTATACCTATAACGGGGCCTGCACTGAGCGTAGTCGAAGTGATGGAGTCCGCGTGGGCGAAGCTTACTTTGTGGGTACCACGCTGGCCGCCACTAAATCATATTACTTCGGCGGCGCCTATGAGACCCATAGCGATAGCACAATTCGTAAATACTACAGCCTAGCCGGGCAGACCATTGCCATGCGCGATGCGGAAGGTTTGAAGTATTTCCTGACCGACCACTTGGGCTCTATCCTCACTGTGTTGGATGCCTCAGGCGCTGTATTGAGCGAGCAAAGGTACTTGCCTTTTGGCGAAATCAGAACGGATGTTGGTACAATTGCGCAAACCGACTTTGGATTTACCGGACAAAGGGACTTGGGCAGTGATCTTGGCCTGATGGACTATAAAGCCAGGTTCTATTCGGCTTATATTACCCAGTTCTCCCAACCCGATACGATTGTACCAGACCTGTATAATCCTCAATCCCTGAATCGTTACTCCTATGTCTTAAATCAGCCTGTCAATTTTAGCGATCCAAGCGGACATATGCGCATTCAAGACGGGGATCAAAATGATCGGTTAAGACCATGGTTGGTTGACAAGTATAAACCGAAGCCCGAGCCACCTAAACCACCAAGACCACCAAAAGATGATGATATACTTAGCTCGCATCAAGATGATACCGCCAACGGATTCAACGGATTCCCAAACGAAATTGGATATAGGATACCATCAATACCTATAACTTCTTTCCCCATTGATATCTGGCTTTGGCGTTGGACAGCGAACCTTGATTTTAATCTTACTCATCAAACATCAAGCACAAAAACCATTATTTCGGCTGCTGGCTTTATCGTTGGTGATGGTGAAATCGGTATAAATAGTGTTACCTACTGGCTTCCGCATGTGTCTGCACAAACGGGACCTTATTCTATCGATGCTCTTTGGGGCGTTAAGGCTTCTTGGGATTCTGCCAAGCTATCAGGACGAACTACCGTTTCATATACTCAAGGAAATGATACTTTAAACACCAGAACAACTATGGAATTTGAATATCGCCCGAAGAATGCTGCAATCGTTGCTGCTGTTCCAATCGCTATATATGGCGGTTATACAGTTTTCGGAGGTATTTATGGTGCTCTTCAAACTCTTGTAGGAGTTGGCACTGCTGCTTGCCAATCAGGATTTTGTCAATGACGATTTGGAGAATATAAACCCATGAGCGAGAAATTAATTATTGCGGAAACATTTAGAAAAACAGAGAAGTTTCAAGATGCTTTATCACTTTATGAAGAAATTCTTCATGAATCTCCTCATAATGCAGAAGGATTTCAAGGTGCAGCTTACTGTACCTATCATCTTCATCGCTTAGATGATGCTCTCAGATATAGCGATTTAGCATTAGAGCTAGATCAAAGTTTAGTTATAGCTCATACAATAAGGGCATATGTCTTGAATATTAATGGTGATAATGAAAAAAGTAGAAAAGAAGCTAAGATAGCATATGAATTAGACAACAATTCACCTGATGCCTTGTGTTGTTATGGAACTATGTTAGTCTTTGACGGCGAATTTGATAGTGCAATCCAAATGCTAGAAAAAGCAACGAAAATCGATTCCACCATTTACGTAGCTCATAATAATTTGGCATTTGCATACTCCCAAAAGAAGAATCTGAAAAGACAGTTGCACCATGTAGGAATTATGTTCAGACTAAGGCCCAGTATTAGGAATGCAATTAGATATTTGGGAGCTCTTATTGGTGCATACTCTCTAATGTTTAGTATAGCCCTGTTCGTGATAATGATTCTGGCTTATTTGACAAAGTACAAACTATTATTAATTTTCCCTTTAATAACGATTGTGCTTTCAATATTATCGTTTTTTGTTCTAGCCATAAAGCGACAATGGAAAGAAGCGTTGAAAATTTTCTTAGGTATACTCATCATTGGCGGAGCAACATTATTTGTGTATTTCGGCCGTTAGCGTAATTTTTTGTACAATCAGTGCAAAAGTCTCGAATAATAGAAATCATATGAGTGCTGGCCGCCAGCTACGCCTACGATGGTGCCCAATCCCACGCCGTGACCTCCGTCACGCGCGCCACCGGCACCGACACCTACGTCTACGACGAAAACGGCAACCCTTCGACAGGGTTTCGACAAGCTCAACCCAGCGGCTCAGGGCGGTGCATGACCTGCCGCGTCGAAGGCGGCGTGATCTACAAACAATATTACAACGCCGATCGCGAAGCATCCCCGTAGGGGAGAACCGCATCTCCAGCATCGCCAAAGTGAACGGCAACTGCGAAACCTTCACCGTGATCGAATCCTGGTCGTATGCCTATGACGGGGATGGAGTCCGCGTGGCGGAAGCCTACTTCGTGGGCACTACGTTGACTTCCACCAAGTCCTACTACTTCGGTGGCGCCTACGAAACCCACAGCGACGGCGCGATCCGCAAATACTACAGTATTGCCGGCCAGACCGTCGCCC
>JACAFC010000153.1 GCA_013388515.1 Ignavibacteriaceae bacterium
CTGATCAATAATCATTAAACCAGACCTGATTTGCGCAAGGATGTATTTATTATGAAGTTGGATAATGAATGGGAATTCCTCAGTTTCAGCATGGGTTGATTTAATTTCCCTAACCGGTGTTTTTTGTTCTTCATTTTCTTGAAATGGATCGTGAGGAGTAACGAATGAAGGGCTTGGATTAATTTCAGGAAGAGAATGGAATAGAAGATCAATTTCTTTATCCGAAAAACTTGTTCTGGTTAAGCTGGATTTCCCGCTGGTTACTGGTCTATCTGAAAAATCTCTTTTTTCGGTTTCAGAGAAAATATTCTGCCTCAGTTTTTCTGTACTAACTTGTGTTTCACCAAAATTCATATTGGGAACCAGATCATAAAGACCTAGACTTTTTTTGACTACTGCTAAAATAAAACTATAGATGTCTTTTTCGTTATCAAATCTTACTTCAAGCTTTGAGGGATGAACATTAATATCAATTCGATGAGGATCAATCTCCAAGAATAAAATGAAAAAAGGGTAATCGCCTTTCTCCAAAAAATTCGCATATGCAGAGAATACTGCATGATTTATTTGTTTACTAATTACAAAGCGGTTGTTAAGGAAAAGATATTGCTCACTTTTACTTTTTCTAAGTAAACTTGGTTTACCGATGAAACCACTTATATTCATAAATTCGGTTTTTTCTTGAACCGGAATTAATGCTTCGATCATGTTATCAGCAAAAACCGAAGCAATTCTTTCTTCCAAAGTTCCTGCAGCATAATCAAAAACCAATTCATCATCATTAAAAAATTTGAAATGGATGTTTGAATGACTTAATGAAATCTTATTAAATGTGTCTATTATATGTTTAAGTTCAG
Organism: Ignavibacteriaceae bacterium; assembly: GCA_013388515.1. GTDB lineage: Bacteria > Bacteroidota > Ignavibacteria > Ignavibacteriales > Ignavibacteriaceae > XYD12-FULL-36-8. The sequence continues at coordinate 858 of JACAFC010000153.1, forward strand.
TTGCATCTGTCTTTAAAAAGTTTCTTCTTGCTGGCACATTATAAAAAAGATTCTTCAAAGAAACGCAGGTTCCTTTAGGGAAAGATCCTTTTTCCTTAATTACATTGCCGGATTCATCAATTCGAAGTAATGTACCAATTTCATCATGTTTGCGCTCAGTTCTAATTTCTAATTGAGAAACCGCCGCCATGGAACTGAGTGCTTCACCTCTAAATCCAAGTGTTCTAATGGCTTCCAAATCCTCAACAGATGATATTTTACTTGTAGCATGTTTTTGAATTGATAAAACAACATCGGCTTCAGACATTCCAACACCGTTATCACAAACTTGAATTAGAGCTTTACCTGCACGTTTAATCATTAATTCAATTGTTGTAGCATCGGCATCAATCGCATTTTCTAGAAGTTCCTTAACAGCGGATTCAGGGCGCTGCACGACTTCCCCCGCAGCGATTTTGTTAGCAAGATTATCGGGCAGTATTTTAATTATATTTGACACTAAATAATTCTACTATAAGTTACAATTTCAAAATCTTTTTTTCCTATTCGCGAAACAACTTCCCACTTTCGTAAATCAATTTTTGGGAAAAATATGTTCCCTTCAGCTTCAAAATTCATGTGAGATATTATCATTTTGTCCGCATTATTTATTGCTTTTCTAAAGATTTGTCCGCCTCCAATGATAAATACTTTTTTATTTTTTTTTAATTCACAAAACTCGTATGCTTTAATTAGTGAATTAAAAACACGTAAGGACTTTAGTTTTATTTTGTAATTTTGATCTTGAGTAATCACAATATTTAATCTGCCTTTAAGTGGTTTCTTTAAAGATTCAAATGTTTTTCTTCCCATAATAATTGGGAATCCTAAAGTCGTTTTTTTGAAATGCTGAAAATCCTCTTTTGAGTACCAAGGCATTTCTCCAGTCGATCTGCCAATTACACCATTTTTAGCAACTGCAGCGATAATAATTTTGTCCATTCATTAAATTACTTACTCTTACCACGGAGAAGGAATTTTTAGTTTTTCAAGTTTTTCTTCAAATTCAAATAACTCGCGGCTCGATGTTTTTGAGTTATCAGCTTTTATCCAGTTAAATTCTTTGCCTAAATCGTAAACCTTTTGTTTTTCACCCTTTAGCATGGCAGTAATGATTTTAATTTCCAGCCCTGAGAAAGTCATAGAGTTCATTTGATAATCCCAGAATGCCTGCCAGGTAATTGGACACCATCTTTTAACAATTTCATTACAAATAACTTCGGCGTATTGTCGTATTTCAAGTTGGGCATTCAATTCCATTCTTAAATGCAAAAAATGAAGAAGATTATGCAAATCGATTTTCCAATAAGCCTCAGTATAAGTAGAAAGGGGCAAATCCTTTCTCGCTTGTTCCCTTGCAACTCCAGCATCAATTCGCTTTTGATAAACATCCCGTGTGAGCTTATGAAGTTCACGTTCTTGTCGGGTTAACTCCTCACCAATTGAAGCATCAAGAAAACCTTCACTTCCCTGTCGGTTTGTGATTGCCTGTCCTCTCCATTCATTAGCTTTAGTTGATTCCGTAGCATCTATTGCAATCGAATAACGGGTCGAATATTCATTCACATTTGCTGTTCGATGTCGGATCCATTGACGCCAGCAATCCATTGGTACGCGGACATGCAGCTTTATCTCACACATTTCAAATGGAGTTGTATGCTGATGTCTTAACAAATAACGAATAAGTGCTTCATCCTCCCTAATTTTTTTAGTGCCTTTACCGTACGAAACTCTTGCAGCTTGAACGATTGATTCATCCGTTCCAAGGTAATCAACTACACGAACAAAGCCATCTTTAAGTACTTTAAATGGAACTCCAAGTATTTCATCAAGTGCAGGAACTCTTAGTTTTTCCAATTTTTCGAAGTTTTCAGACATCAACAATACTCTCTCTTATTTAAAATTATTTTTTCAAAAGTACTAAAAAAAAAGGTAATTCCATTCATAGAACCTATGAAGCCAAGTGGAGGCTAAATTACTGTTTGTTCATTTAATATTTAACGGTCAGCGGCAAATTGAAAGAAGTAATTTTTGTGATTATATATGATTTATTTCTTTTTTCACCGCTCCAAGAATGTTCTCCACACTAATTCCACCCTCCTCTTCAAAATAACATTGCTTAGGATTTCCGGAGCACATCCTACCACAATAATTCTTATCCGGTAAAATATTTATTGCTTTATTGCCTAAAGGACTCCAAAGCTGAGGTGAGCATGCGGGTAATGGACAAAACATAGTAATAGTCGGAATTTTTAGAGCAGCTGCAATGTGTGTGGGACCAGTGCTTGAGGCAATTAATAAGTCCAAACTTGCTATAATGTGTACTAAGTCTCTAAGCGTTTTTTGTTCTGGGTAAATTACTTCAGAAATGCTTTTTATTTCCTCTGGTACTTGCAGATCAGTAATTACGACTTTAATATTATCTAAAGTTTTTAATCTGCTAATCAACTCAAAATACGTGTTAGGTTTCCAATTCGGTACAGAATTCCCACTTGTGGTATGAATCCCGATTAAGAATTTTTTACCATCACAGTATTTCTCTCTTCTAGATTTAACGATTTGTTTTTCTTCATCAGTCAGAAATATTTCGGTATCTAGTAAATCTGATTCAATCCCAATTTTCCGAACAGTGTCAAAACAATAATCAGCTTCATGTCTAAGAGGGATGTATTTTCTTCGATAAACACTTTTTGTATTTGTAATGAATTGATAAAATTTGTGCCCAACTCCAATTCTATACCTAATGCCAGAGAAAAATAATAACCAGTTGATCCTTTCTGTAGGTAGAAGCATGAAAGCGTGCGTAAACTTATAATATCTAATTTGCTTTAGAAGCCGAAGCTTGTAAGGGAACGATGCTTTACCCTCATCAATAATTATTTTGTCAACATTTGGATTATTTATATAAATATCCTTCGTATAATCCCTTAGAAGCAAAACTACGAAGCAATCCGGGTATTTCCTTTTTAATTCGCGGGGAATTGGAGTTGATAATACCACATCACCAATTCTGTCTGGACGAACAATTAGGAATCTATTTTGCTTGTTTGAACTCACTTCAATTTCTTAGATTTGGATGTGAAAAAGAAAATCTCAATACTAACATCCGGACATCCGTACTACGACGAACGAATATTCTACAAATTCGCCCGATCATTGCACAAAAACGGACACGAAGTAACTATTATTTGTTCAACTGTTGAATCAGAACTGGACATAGTAAAAGATAATATTCATGTTTATGGATTCAATGGAGGCAACTTAAAAAAATCCGAAAAGGTTAACAAGTTCACAAAGTATCTTATAAACACTAATCCTGATGTCATCATTTGCTGCGAACCACTTCCAATCTTAGCTGCAAAAAAAATCCGGAAAGAAATAAAGAAAGTTCGAATCATTTACGATGTGACTGAATGGTATCCTCATCAAAATATGCTGAGAAACTATGGCAAAATTAAGTGGATAATCAATTATGTCTATTTGTTTTTATTTAATGTTTATGCCGCATCTTATTGCAGCCATTTAATAATCGGAGAAAAAAGTAAGACAATTCCATACAAAATATTTTTACCATTTCTTAAAAAAACCATTATCGGCTATTATCCTTCGCATGAATTTTTCGAATATTCACCACCACTTTACGATAATAATACATTTACAATTTGCTACGTTGGAATAATTAATAGGGAACGAGGAATATTCTCATTTCTTGATGTGCTTAAAAGATTAAAGTCCATAAATCCTAAATTAAACTTTAGGGCGAAAGTGATTGGAGCTTTTGAAAATGAAATAATAAAACATGAAGTATCTGAGTTTATTAAAGCAAACAAGGAATTGAATGTTGAATTTACAGGTTGGGTATCTTACGATAAATTATCAGACTATTTGAGAGATGTTGATTTATGTCTTGAGCTTCGTGAAAAGAATTTCGTGTTTGAACATTCATTCCCTATAAAAATATTTGAATTTATGGCATGTGGTAAAACAGTAATTTATGCGGACATTAAATCGTTATTAAAGTTTAACGAGATTGATGAATTCGGTTTTCTTGTTAATCCAACGGACATCGATTTAATCTGCAAAAAAATTTTTTTGTATTTAGAAAATCCTTCATTGCTTCAAAAGCATTCTCAAGCCGCCCGGATGCTCTTCGAAAAAAAATATAATTGGGAAAAAATTGAAAACCTTTTATTAGAAATTGTTGAGGGCAACTCTTAAATTTATTTCAGATGGAGATTTCGTCTCCACAACTCAAAAGTAAACCACCAGTCTAATTGATTTTGGAATATTTTATCACCTTGATAATATCGCTCAACAATTTTCTTTATTTTGTTATAATCATATAAAGAAAAATCCTTTATATCAGCACTTGAGACTATATCGTTTATGTATACTTTTAACGCATCAAAAAATTTATCCCTTAAGGTTATAATATTATTATTTAATAATTTCTGCTTGAGTTTAGAATAAATAAATGCTGTAATAGTATTCATGCTAAAAAAGTAAGTCACTCCATTTTTAACTAGAGGGAAATGGGCGAGCTCCGGCTGTGAATTTTTAATTATATCATGAAAAAGTCTAGAATTTTTTTTGAATCTTAAATCAAGAGAAAATATTTGTTGAATAACTGTATGCTGAACAAACGGTGAAAAACTCAGAATTATCTTATCAAGCCTACATTGCTCAGGTCCATAGTAATTTGGAAACCTAAATTTTACTGCCATCAAGTCAATGAAATTATCAAATCCAATTTTATCAATATCAGGAAAATTTTCTAAGATACTTTCAATATCCTGCAAACATCCTTTGTCCATCTCGGCTAACACATCGGTATTAAAGATATCTGCTCTGAATACTCTGATATTATCTAATATGCCGTTAGGATTTTTATTAAACAGATGTTTTTTACCTTTTAAACGCAAACGATTGAGGAATTGCCGACGTGCTATTTCACCACCTGCGCCGTCAATTACTATTTTATTCTTGAAATAATCATCATTTAAGTAATGGTTTTTAATTAAACTGGAAGCAGGTTCTACTAGCAAAGCATCACGAGTATAACCTTTAATGTCATTTATAATATCCTTGTTCAGAATAAAACTATGGCTTAAGATTTCATTTTCAAGATTTAGCTTCATACAAATTTGATTTGCGATCATAACATCTTGGTCTTGATTATCCCCAAATGAGTGAACAAGAAGGTTGCCTGTCTCAATTTCACTCTGCTGAGATGAAAAAATTGTAAGCAATGTCCTTGAATCTAATCCCCCAGAAAGACCCAGTGTTATTGGATTACTCATTTCATTTATTGGGAAAATAAACTTTGTAAGGCAGCTTGTAAACGATTCTGTAATTGATTCAGTATTTATGGGGATCCAATTTTTGCTTATTAAACCTATGTGTTTGTTATTTATTTTAATTTCACTACCAGGAGCTAATTTTTCAATTCCAATTATTAAAGACTGATGAGATAGTTGATTAAAAGTTAACCAGCGCGATCCAAATGCACTTATGTTAAGAGTTGGTTGTGGAATTAACTTAGTAAGCCAATCTAATTCAGTGGAAAAGAAAAATCGATCAGATCGTTTTAAGAAATATACTGTTCTCAATCCAATTAAGTCATTAAAAATTTTTAACGATCCATCATTTTTCCATATAACTGCAATAAAATGACCATTTATATCTGAGATGTCATAAGAATTGGAAGATAAAAAATTTCCCCATTCTTTAGCGGACATTATCTTTTGAGATTGTTTTTTCGAAATCAAACCAGCACCGGTGACTACCCATCCGCACGAATCATTATTATTATCTTGAATGTCTTTGGAAGTAAATATAGTTTTGGGATTACCTCCCACAGCCAGGTAAAGAAAAGAAGTTCTAAATACCTTTATCGCTGAACTATGAAAGGATTCAAATTCTAATGAATCCAGAGGAGTTAATTGAGAATGACATGCAAATATCCAACTCATCTATGTTAGTATACTCACCTCTCTCAAATACAAAATAAAGATCAATTAATTAAAGTAGATCAGGGGAAAAAATCCTGACCTAGTTAGTTGAACATTAGTGTATCAATACCAATTTCTTCGTAAGAAGCAGTGTACCTGATTGCAGAGTACATAAATATACACCGCTAGTTAAATTTATACCTTCGAAAAAAACTTTATAGTTTCCAGGTTCCTTATACTCGTCAACAAGTGTAGTTAATTCATTACCTAGGATATCATATATAATGATTTTTATATACCCTTCGTCTTTTATACTATAATTTATAGTAGTTATGGGATTAAATGGATTAGGATAGCTGTTCAATGAATTCGTAAGTGCGGCTATCTCAGTACTAATTATACTATTCTTATTTATTAATGCAGTAATACTAACGTCATCCCAGAAACCTTCACTTGTTCCATACCAATCAGCATAGCACCATAGGGATAAGTACTTTGTACTTGATGGTGAGGTTGGTGTTGTAAGCATGACTTTTTGATATCTGTCTTGCTCCCATGCAGTTTGATAGTAAGTAGTTAACAAATTTAAGTTTTGATCATAATAACGTATGTAGAGTGATTGACCACCACTGAAAATATTTGCATAGGCAGTCGCCTTGTAAATTGTATTGGGAGATGCGTTTAATAATAAACCAGCCCATTTTGATCCATTTGAGTTATTATCAATAATATGAACAGACTTACTTCCAGTTCTGGCAGAATAATTTGATATTTCAACCCCATTACCATCCCAACTCCAAAGTTCCCATACAATATCCCTATCCTCAAAACTGTTGTTAACTAAACTATAACTAGTCCCTGCTGCACTTTTAACTAATAATTCTATATATTGATTCCATTGATTCATTACTACAGCATAATCATCATTAACATAAAATGACATGTTTCTTACTGTGATAAGTTTTGACGAAATCGAATTAATTATGCTATTTAAGTTTGACAGATCACCTGTAGTTAAAATACCTGTTTTTTGCAAATACAATAGAGAATTTGATAATGTGCCAAGCCCAATCTGCGTGCTATATTCATAAGTAGAATAATTAGGTCCAAAATTCGCATTGTAGTTTCTATACCATTTCATACCCTTCACTAAACCTCTAAATTTAGATGAGCCAGAATTCACGGTTTCCTGATTGTCAATGATATAGTTGGTTGCTCTAACTATCGAATTAACTATATTATTTCTAAATTGTTGAGAAGAAAGATTATTTCTTATCGTAGTAGTGCCAAGTAGTCTTTGTTGCTCAATTGTCTGTGCAAATTTTATTATACCGTCTAGTGTGATACAATGATACCACATTCTTCTATCTGCCGCGCGCCCATTATAAACAGGATTTCCATTTGGGATACAACCTGGAGGTAAAGGGTCAGGAGCATACATATACCAATACCAACTACCATCCCAGTTACCATTTGTCGAACCAGGTTCCTGCCATGGATCTGAATTGTGTTTATAGTCTTGCCACGAAAAAAGTTCTTCAGCTATTTGCAAAGCTAAATCGAGATACTTTTGGTCACCTACTAACTGATAAAAATGTGATAACAATCTTAGCCCTTCTGCAATATTATTTGGATTCCCATAATATCTATATGGATCACTATACCATTGATGTGGATATGGTGGGTTATTATAAATGAAGTCCGTAATTAATTTAGCTGCATTAAAATATTTAATATCTCCAAATGCACGATAACATTCTATCAATCCAATACCTGCGGTACCCATATCTAATAAACTTGGAATTTGTTGATCACAACATAACTTACTTAGTAAAGAACCATTTAACGCGAAGTAGGATTGTGCCTAAAGTAAAAACTCAGCTCCTTTTTTTGCTCGATCATAGTAAACAAGTTTTCGGTTTACATCTGTTTCAAACCTGTACATTTTTGCATAAGTTTCTATCTGCAACCCTGTCCACTTAATTGTTTGCCAACCATGGTGTGGATGGTATGCTGTATAGCCGATAAATGCCAGCATCGGTAATGGCCAATTTATATCAATACTGCAACCACAATCCGTATCAGAAAAATTTGTTTCAATAAAATTTTCACCTGCAGTAAGGTAATTTCGATTTTGTGAATACCACCAAAATTCATCTAATGCTTGTTGTAGAGTAGGTCGGCTTGTGCCAGGAACTAAAATTGAATGAATGTTCTGTGCAGAAATATGAGTTGAAATGAAAACAACCGTGAGCAATAGTAGTTTTTTCATAAAACACCCCATTTATTGAATGTTTAAGATTAAGTTATTTAAATCTCTAGTAAATCTTAATGAAAAAATATTTCAAATTCAATAGTTATGATTTATTCTAACATTATGCAATGATAAAGATCTGGTTTATCTAATTATTCTCCTTAAATATTATCACTATTAAAGACCGTATGCCTACCAAACTAAATGAATTAGCAATCTCCTCCTATATTTAAGTGTTTTCCTTATATTTAGCTAAATGATGATAATCTAAAGGCAAAATATTGTTGGATTGAATACCGAAATAATAATCTATAATACATAATATAATTTGATCTTCGTTCAAGAAATTTTGTTTATTGTAATTCACTGCCTATTAAACTTTTTGAGTACATGGCATGTGGAAAACCGTTTGTTTTTTCTGATATTTGGCCAATAAGAAAAGAAATAGAATTTGAGAATTGTGGAATATTAGTTAATCCTAACAACTTGGAAGAAATAGTTGACAAAATAGAAGCTTACTTAAAGGATCATAAACAACTAAGAGAGCATGGCATAAATGCAAGAAAACTTGTTGAAGAAAAATATAACTGGGAAAGAGAATCTATTAAACTCTTAGAACTTATCGACTCAATTTAGAAGCTTAGTCAATTTTGTCAATTTTATCCGAGCAATGAATTCAGCTATTAATATATATGCTGCAACCAAACCTATTTGTACGATAAAATTATTTATTGCAAACCCAAGAGCTAAAATCAATAAACCAGAAATGATCAAAACATTCATCTGCTTTTTTTGATAGATAATCTTCACTTTGTCTCTTGAGATTGCATAAAGGTAACCGGCAGAAATAAAAAAACTTATGCATGTGGAAATTCCCGCGCCGATTAGTCCGAATTTTGGAATAAGTAAGAAATTCAGTATTAAATTAGCAGCCAAACCAATTCCATCAGAAATCAGAAAATGATAACTTTTATTGCTAACGAAGGGATAAATGGAGTAAAAAGAAGCTATTGAACTGAAAATATATCCTAATACAATAAAAGGAATAATGACTAATCCGTTCTTATAATCTGAATTAAATAAATATATACCCTGCAGTTTAATATTGAATAGATCATCAGCAAAAAAAGAAACTACAAATAAAAGTACTGAACCGATTAAGATAATCTTAACTAATACTTTTCCGAAATCCTCCGCAGATTCATTATGCTTATTACGATTTAAAGAATATGGTGTCCAAGCAGCTCGGAATGAAATAACAAAGATATTTGTTACCATGGCTAACCTATATGCGAAACTGTATTCACCAACTTCCTTTTTTGTAAAAAAGTAATCGAGTATAAATCTGTCTGCAACGTCTATACCGCTGGAAAATAATCCTGAAATAAATAAAGGGATTGAGAATAACACAACCACAGATAAAATATTTTTATCTATTTTTAGATGATAGCTCTTCCTAACAAAAGGTAGAAGTACAAAAAGTACAAACAATGCGGAAATAAGTTGTGCATATAGTATTCCTTTTATTTGCATTCGCAGCCCGTAAACAAACCATAAGTTAAAAACAAAATTAAGAACTGCTCCAAGTGAAAGATATGCAACCACTTTTCTTGACAGCTCTTTAGTCTTAAATAACTGTAAAATAAAACTAGAAATGGTTTCAACGAAAATGATTATGAATAACAGCACTAAAAAATAATCATATTTGTTTGAGTCTAAGATTTTTTGTGAAAGAACCGGTGTAATTAATAAAGCAATAACCGAAAAGAATATACCCATGAGAACGATTGAATTCATTATTGTTGAAAAAACAAGCTCACGTTTTAATTCATCATCTTCCTTCAAATAAAAATTTGTTAAAGCCGAGTTCATTCCGAATTGATAAAACACACTTGAAACTGCATAAATGGACATGAGAAGTGAATAAATCCCGAATTCTTCGACCGGGATCAAATTAGAATAAAGCGGGAGTAAAATAATTCCAACAAAACGAACAAACAAATTCCCTATTCCATACCATGCTGTTGCTCCGAATAATTTTGGTTTTTGCTGCATCAAATAATTTTATTTTGTTTGTAAAGTTCTTTTAATTTCTCATTTACTGATTCATATCCGTGATATTTTCTAACCCACAATTTTCCTTTCTCGCCGTATTCTTGCCGAAGATTTTTGCTTTCGATTAACTCAACTAATTTCTTATATAATTCTTCTGCATTATTCGTTACAACAAATGGATTTTCCGGCAGCCACTTTTCATACTCCTCGGTCATATTAGTAATTGTAGGAATACCCATTGCGAGTGTTTCTAATCCCGCTTTGCCATAACCTGTTCCGCCCATTGTTCCCCCAACTTGGTCGATACAGATATCGCTTTTACTTTTTATGGCAAGAACTTCATTTCTATCCATGTTTTCCAATAGCAAAAAATTAATTTTTCGCTGTGACTTTAGTTTATCAATCACAGAAATGATGAGCTCTGTACCTTTGAATTTACGATTTGTAGGCGAATGAACAATTGTTATTGTTTCATTTTCAGTAACTTTTTTCGTTGGTAATTCGGAAGGATCGTATGGATAAAACAAGTACTTAAGTTCTGGTTTAATTGCTAAATGATCATACTCAGAAGTAATATTAAGATCAGATATTTCCTCCATTTCTTTAATAATTCCACGGATTCGCAAATCACTTCCGTAGTAACAGCAAACAATTTTTTTTCCTTGCTTTTTCCACTTTTTTGCCAACATCGAATTCCTAAAAAAATCTAAACCAGAGTCATAATGTATAATTTCATATTCTTCTAACTTAAGCTGATCAACTAAGGAAAGGACTTTATTTTTCTTGTAGAAGTCGTATGTATTGAAATAAAACTTTTCAAAAATATTTTTTGGTTTAAAATATGGGGATAAGTTAGTTTTTACTTTTTCGCGATGAATGACCTTTTCTCTTCTCCAATATTTAGCCAAAGAAAATTCCGGCAATGGAAGGTTTAAACATACATCTTCGGGAAAGTTGCGTTGATTTTTGTGATAGGTAATTAGTCTTGAATGATCCCCGCATTTATTATGCATATCATAAAAGCTGTAGGGAGCTCCGGCAAAATTAATCGGAGCAAGATGTAAGATTTTCAACATTAAAGATCTTTATAAAAAGTATCTCTAAAAATTCCACGTGCACCAAAGTTTTCTTTGAATCTGCCTAAGCCCCAATTTGGTTCCATATTCACAGTGAAAATTCCAAAATCAAGAAACCGGAATCCTTCTTTACGATACTGTTTCATGATCTCATAAAACAAAAGATTAACGGGCCGATACTCTTGAAATGATTCATCATGACTAATGTAAAAAGCTAAAACTACATTTGGATTGACTGAGAAATTACATACACCCGCAGTTAGTTTATCCTTCAGAAAAGCTCCCCATAAACGAATCTCAACAGGAAACATTTTCTTTAGTCGTTTTAATTCTTCTAGACTATGCGCTGGATTAACGTTGTGCCGGAGTTTCAGATTTTTCTTCAGTATTTCATAATACTCATCAAAGTTCTCACATTCAGCAATTCTGATTCCTTGCTTCATTGCTTTTTTAGTTGCTGTGCGAGCTTCTGCACGATAAGTCTCAAGGAGTTTAGTATCATCAAAATCCAGCTGAACAATACTCGATACATCACGTTTTAAGTAAGTAAATCCGCTTCTGTAAAGTGCAAAATCTATATAGTTTGAATATTTTGTTTGATAAATAATTGGCGGAACAGTTAATTGTATTCGATCAACTTTTAAATTTTTAGCATAATCAATCAGTAAATCAACCAATTCATGGGCTTCCTTAAAATTTAGATCACTTTTATAAACAAACCCGCCATAACTTGCTCCAGGATGTGAAGCCAGTATTCTCTTTCCTTCTCTTTCAATTACAGCTCCTGTTAGTAAAGAAAGTATTTTGCGATCTTTAACTATGTAAATTGAGGCATCTTTGAAGCGATCCTTTGGATGATAATTAAGAAAAGCTCGTTTATGAAAAAGAGTTCCGTTATCTGATTGGTCAACAAAACGATCCCATTCTTCTTCAGATAAGGTTGATTTTTTAAATTGATGATATTCAAGCATTAGAATTTAAAATTATTTATCAAATATATGCGAAAATAACATTAGCACCTGACTTTATGAAAGTGATATGGCGAATTGGAACTCAAAAACCAATTGAGACTAACAATATTTATATCATCCAACGGCTTAGCTCGCTTTAATGGAAATGGCTGCCCCGCCTCCAGGTCTTAATTGTAATTTTATTTTAGCGTTTTTGTCCACTTTCATTGACTGAATCTGATAAGACATTGGATTGTCTTTCCAATGTGAATCGGCTTTATCTAGATATAAAGTTGCTGTGTAGTTTTTATTATCTAAAAAATCTAAGTTAAGTGTGAATTCCCTTTCAGATTCATCAGTTATTGCGCCAATGAACCAATTATCACTGTTTTTATCTTTTCGTGCAGTAACTATATAATCACCAGGCTCAGCCGCAAGAATTTTAGTTTCTTGCCAATCCACAGGTACATCTTTTATAAATTGGAAGGCATCAAGAAATTTTTCATAATTCTCGGGTAAGTCTGCTGCCATTTGCAGCGGGCTGTATAGAACAACGTAAAGTGCTAATTGCTTAGCTAAAGTTGTATGAACTTGTTCTTTCTTACTCTTATCATAATAATCCATTTTAATTTGGAAGATACCCGGAGTATAATCCATCGGTCCACCCATAAATCGAGTAAAAGGCAAAATTGTTTCATGTTCTGGGGGATTACCATCGCTC